>NZ_LUNH01000001.1:0-33313 GCF_001628525.1 Aeromicrobium sp. REDSEA-S38_B2
CTCGATACGCCCGGAGCACGCTCGTCCCTCGCGGCTCCGCGCTACTCGACCAGCGAAACGTTCCGCTGGTCGAGTAGCAGGGACGAGCTTGCGAGGTCCCTGCGTATCGAGACCACCCGGCAACGGCTCGGCGCGGGGCAGGTGGAGGCACCGGGGCCTGGACGCTTGCCAGGTCTCGATACAGCGGGACGCCTTCGGCGTGCACCACTCGACCCGACTGACCCGCTCGGGCGCGGAGCGCCCTCGGGGTCAGTCGAACTCGGGGAGCTCGCGCTTCATGACCTTGCCCGTGGGGTTGCGGGGCAGCTCGTCGAGGAACTTGGTCCGACGCGGCACGGCGAAGCGGGCGACCCGCTCCTTGGCGTAGGAGACGACCTCGTCCTCGTCGAGCGACGCGCCGTCCTTCACCACCACGTAGGCGGCGAGGCAGTGGCCCCAGTCGGGGTCGGGCACGCCGACGACCACGACGTCGGTGATGGACGGGTGGCCGATGAGCGCGTCCTCCAGCTCGCGGGGGAACACGTTCTCGCCGCCGGAGATGATCATGTCGTCGTCGCGGCCGGCCACGAACAGGCGACCGTCCTCGTCGAAGTAGCCGAGGTCGCCCGTGTGCATGAGCCCGTCGCGGAAGTCCTTGGTGTTGCCGTCGGTGTAGCCGCCGAACTGCATCTCGTTGCCGACGTAGATGACGCCCGTCTCGCCCGGCGGCAGCTCGTTGCCGTCGGTGTCGAGGATCTTCGCGACCGTGCGCCACGGCACGCGACCCGCGGTGCCGGGTGCCGCGCGCAGGTCCTCCGGCGAGGCGATGGACACCCAGCCGGTCTCGGTGGCGCCGTAGAAGTTGTAGACCGAGTCGGTGAAGCGGTCCATGAAGTCGATCGCCAGGTCACCGGCGAGCGCCGAGCCGCTCGAGGCGGTGATGCGCAGGCTGGAGACGTCGTAGCGGTCGGCCACCTCGCGGTCGAGGTTCACCAGACGCTGCATCATCAGCGGCACGACGACGAGCACCTCGGCCTTGTACCGGTCGATGTCCTCGAGGACCTGCGCGGGATCGAACTTGCGGCGCAGGACGTAGGTCGGGACGGTCGAGAGGCCGAACCCGAAGTTGATGAGGCCCCACGAGTGGAACAGCGGCGCGGCCAGCACGACCGTGGAGTTGCCGTGGTACGGGATGGACCCGAAGAAGGTGAGGAGCGGGTCGAGGTTCTCCGGCTCCTTGCGGTTCGCGCCCTTCGGCAGCCCGGTGGTGCCGGAGGTGAAGATGACGATGCCGCCCGGCTTGGACGGCTTCTTGTGGTCGTCGGTCGGCTGCCCCTCGGCGAGGCCCGACAGGGTCGGCAGGCCGTGGGAGTCGTCGTCGGCCCACGCCACGACGACGAGGTCGCGGTCGATCTCGGACGTGACCTTGAGGAACTCCTGGTCGACGATGGCGAACTTGGCGCCCTCGCGTCGCGTGAGCTCGCCGAGCTGGGAGGCGCTGGCCATCGTGTTGAGCAGCAGCACCTTCGCGCCGATCTGCATGATCGAGACCATCGAGACCACCATCCAGCGGTGGTTGCGTCCCATGAGCGCGACCGCGTCGCCGACCTGCACGCCGCGGGCCTTGAGCGCGGCCGTCGTCTGGTTGATCTCGTCGCGCAGCTCGGCCCACGTGATCTCGCCGGCGTCGTCGATGATCGCGGTCTGGTTCGGGAAGCGGGCGGCCGCGGCGGCCACAGCCGACGGGAAGCCGGGGCCCCAGGTGGCGAGCTTGATGCCCGCCTTGAGGAGCCGGTGGGGCGGCTGGACCTTGAGGAGGCCGATCTGTCGCAGGACCCTCAGCTTGTAGGCGATGTCACTCATGCGGTCCGGCGGCTCCTCGGTCTCGTCACGTCAGGAAACGTCACAGTAACAGTGGGTGACACCGCGTGGCGGGTTCAGAGAGCGCCGTCACGTACGAGCACGGCGCGCACGGTGCGCAGCAGGATCCGGGCGTCGAGGCGCAGGCTCCAGGTGTTGACGTACTGCAGGTCGAGCCGGATCGACTCCTCCCAGCTCAGCTGCGAACGACCGCTGACCTGCCACAGGCCGGTGAGTCCGGGGCGCACGTGCAGCCGTCGCCAGACCCACTGGCTGTACTGGGCCGTCTCGCGCGGCAGGGCGGGCCGAGGGCCGACGAGCGACATGTGGCCGAGCAGCACGTTGACCAGCTGCGGGAGCTCGTCGAGCGACGTGCGACGCAGGACGCGTCCGACGGGCGTGACCCGGGGGTCGTCGTCGAGCTTGAACAGGGGGCCGGCACCCTCGTTGCGGACGACGAGCTCATCGAGCCGCTCCTCGGCGTCGACGACCATGGTGCGGAACTTCAGCATCGTGAACGTTGTCCCGTCGCGTCCGGTGCGCTCCTGGCGGAAGATCACCGGTCCGGCCGACGTGAGCCGCACTGCGAGGGCAACGGCGAGCATCACCGGCGACAGGACCACCAGGCCGACGAGCGCGGCCGTGCGGTCGACGACTGACTTGACCGCGACCGACACCAGGTGCTCGTTGGGAGGCCGCATGGTCAGCGCCAGCTGGTCGGCCACCATGCGCGGACGCATGTACTCGACGTGGTCCTCCATGTCGGCGAGCACCAGGCACTCGACGTCGGCGCGCTGCAGCGCCCAGGCCAGGTGGCGCAGCGCGGGCGTGGTGAGCGCGTGGTCGGAGGCGATGACGACGGACCGGGCGCGCTGGCGGTAGACGGTCGCCATGACGTCGGGCACGATCCGCGACAGCGACCCCGGCGAGCCGAGGGGCACGGACTCCGCATCGCCGCGCCAGACGCACGAGGCCACGACGTCGACGTCGCGCCGGCCGGCCCAGTGGTCCGTCAGCCGGCGGACCCGACGCTCCTCGCCCACCAGGACCGTGGGCGTGCGACGCCGGACGACACGGTGCGCGACGCCGTAGCCGACGAAGACGAGGGCGGCGGCCAGCACCGCGAGCAGGCCGCGACGCAGGTCGGGCGTGCTCTGGACGCCGAGCAGCAGACCGGCCACGACCGCCGCGCCGACGATGCCGAGCAGGCGGACGACCGGGGTGAGCGAGCTGGCGCGCTCGGCCGCGGGCTGCGCGAGCCAGCTGTAGACGAGCCACGCCCCGACGCCGGCCACGACGGCGCGGCCGACGTCGCCGTCCAGCCCGAAGTGGACGGCGAGCGCGAGGGCCGTCGTGAAGGTCAGGAGGTAGCCGACCAGTCCCTGCCGCACGGCGTCGGCGACGGCCCGGACCATGCCGCTGCGACGACGTTGGGCGCGGGCGGCGAGGAACTCCTCACCTGCGGGGGCCCGGGTGCTGCGCGGGACGCCCAGGCGCGTGCGCCCCTCGGCGTCACGGCGCGCCTCGGGCAGGTCGCCGAGCAGCCGGGTGGCCTCGAGGACGCCGGCAGTCGGCTGCAGCTCCTCCGACCGGGTGCGCAGCGTGCCGGCGGCCACCTCGTCGAGCAGCCGGTGCAGCTGCTCGCGCGACTCCGCGACGTGCACGAGCCCCATCTCGGCCAGCCGTCGGCTGAGCACGACCTGGTGGTCGTCGACGACCTCGTCGTCGACCGGCACGCGGGGCACGACGATCGGGATGCGACCGGCGCGGCGTGCGTCCATGACGCCGCCGGCACCGCCCTGGAGCACCACGACGTCGGCGCGCCGGTAGTGCTCGAGCAGCTCGTCGGGCGCCATCATGGTGCGGTTGTCGGCCCTGCCCAGCGGTCGGGTCGAGCCGTGCTGGAAGACCACGGCGGCCTCCTGCGCGTCGGCCCACGGCTCCAGCCAGTCGACGAAGCGGTCGAACGGGTGGTGGTAGGTGCCGACGCTCGCGACGACGCTGAGCGGCTCGGTCACAGCACCAGGCCGACGGTCTGCGCGCGCGGCAGCTTCTCGGTGAGCTGGTCCCACTGCGTCAGGTACTCGTCGACGAACGGGTACACCAGCCGACCGGTCAGCGACGGCTTGTCGATGCGGTCGATCGTCTCCAGGAAGATCGACCGGGCGCCGACCCGGCGCGCCTGGCGCAGGAACGGCACGGCGACGGCGGCGCCGGTGCTGAAGACCACGTCGGGACGCCACTCGTCGATGACCCGGCGGGCCAGCACCATGTTGCGGGCGAGGTTCGGCAGGTTGCGCTGCGTCGGCCACGCGCACTCGATGACGCGCTCGTCGCGCAACTTCAGCCGGGCGTCCTCGGTGGGCCCGGTGACCCAGAGCCGCTCGTGCTCGCCCCACCAGGGCTCGAGGGCGAGGGCCTGGGCGAGGTGTCCGCCGGAGGAGCAGGCGATGAGGATGCGCATGTCAGATGCCCTTTCCGAAGCGTCGCGCGACGGTGACGACGGCGCCGGGCGTCAGCAGACGCAGACCGACGGCGAGCGCCAGCCAGGCGCGCAGGGTGGTGGGTCGCAGCGCCAGGGCCTGCCGGGCGTGCCGGCGGCCGGCCCGACGCTGACCGGAGGAGACCTCGCCGAACGCGATCTGCGAGAGCATCCGCGCGTGCGCGGCGTCGTCGTCGGCGAACTGCGGGTGCTTGTGGAGGAGGTAGGTGAGCGCGGCGGCGTAGTCGGCCCAGCGCCCGAAGAAGTAGGACTGGCCCTGCCAGCGCACCCGTACGAGGGGCTCGTTCACGAGTCGCACGGGCGCGAGCCGCGACGCCGCCAGGAGCACGTCGGTGTCCTCGGCGTAGCCACGCGGGAGGTCCTCGTCGATCATGCCGATCTCGTCGACGAGCGCGTCGCGCCGGAACACGAAGCTGCTGGAGTGCAGGCCCCCGAACCGCTCGCGCACGAGCTCGGCGTGCGAGACGACGTCGGCGGGGACGAGCCGGTCGGTGAGGCGCTCGCCGTCGTCGACCTGCATCGCGGTGGCCACCAGCCGGGCGTCCGGGTGGTCGCGAAAGAGCGGCATCTGGGCGGCCAGCTTGCCCGGTAGCCAGGTGTCGTCGTCGTCCAGGAAGGCGACGAACGGGTGGCTGGCGACCAGGATGCCGGTGTTGCGGGCGCCGGCGAGGCCGCGGACGCGGTCGTTGACCACGGCGCGCAGGCTCTGGCCCGGCAGCAGCGCGACGTCGGGCAGCACCGGCTCGCAGGCGTCGAAGACCACGACGACCTCGACCGGTCCGGCGTACTCCTGCAGCAGGACGCTGCGCACGGCCTCGGCCATCAGCGTCGGGCGGTCGTGGGTGGGCACGACGACGGTGACGGGCGGTGCGTACGGGGTCGTGGCGGCGTCGAGCACCTCGACCGCGCTGTCGACCCTCACGCGAGCCCCTCCAGCTCGGCACCGGTGAGGTGGGCGCGCAGCATGGTGCTCGACGTCTGCCGCGTGTACGGGTAGTAGACGACGTCGACGCCGATCTCGCCCATCGTGCGCTCGAGCCGGTAGCCCTTCGGCGTGCCCTGCCAGTCGTCGCCCTTGAAGATCACGTCGAAGGGTCGCTGCTCCCACACCATGCGCTTGTCCTCGGAGCGGTCGATGACCACCTCGTCGACGATGCCGAGCGCGGAGATGATGTCGATGCGCTCGTCGCACGGCACGACGGGCTGGCGACCCTTGAGGATCTCGACGTACTCGTCGCTCGCGACGCCGACCACGAGGTGGCGGCAGCGGTGCCGTGCCCGGCGCAGCAGGTTGAGGTGGCCGACGTGGAACATGTCGAACACGCCGCTGGCGTATCCCACCCCGTAGGTCGTGCGCGTGATGCTCACCGGTTCTCCGATCCCCTGGACGTTCGTGCATGCCTGGAGAGCGGAGGAGCGTGGGCGCGTGACGCAGGACGAGGCCGATTCGGGCGTGTCTCAGGTCACGAACGCGAAGTCAGGACTTCAGTCCCGGGCGGGACGAGGACGGAAGACCCGGACGTGGTCGATCTCGAAGGTGGCCGGGAGCCCGGTGGTGCCCGGGCGCTCGGGATCGAGGCGGCCCCAGTAGCTGCTGCCGACCTGCAGGTTGAGCCGGATGTCGACCGGACCGTCGAGCGCTCGGCGCAGGCGCGGCTCGCGGTCGAGGTCGACGAAGCCCGTCGTGCGGCCGTCGAGCGAGAACCGCAGGCAGCCGGGCGTCCAGTCGACCGCGTAGGTGTGGAAGCCGTCGGCGAGCGGCTCCGCGGCCCGCCCCCAGCCGCCGACCCGCCGGTACCCGGGAGGGGCGGTGGTGTCCTCGTGGACGGTCCAGGCGTACTGCTCGGACATCGCGCTCCGCTGCCGGGAGGTGGGGGTGCCCCACGCCTCGACGACGTCGATCTCGCCGGGCAGGTCGGAGGCCCGCAGCCAGAAGGCCGGCCAGAGCGCCCGCGAGCGGCCGGGCTCGACGGGGAGCCGAGCCCGCACCTCCCACCGTCCGTGCTGCTGGGCGAAGTGGCCGATCGTGTCGAGGTAGCCCGTGCTGACGGGACGCTCGCCGGAGGTGTCGCCGGCCGGGTCGGACCGGGCGGTGATGCGCAGGCGCCCGCCGCGCACCTCGACGGCGTCGGCCCGGATGCGGGCCTGGTCGAAGGACAGCGTCGTGTCGTCGCGGACCGTCCAGCGGTCGGGGTCGACGCGGGCGCCGGAGAACTCGTCGTGCCACGCGAGCCGACCCTGCGCAGGGTCGGAGAGGTCGAGCCGGTCGACGTCGCCGGTCCGGCAGGGCACCGCGTCGGCGGTCGGTGCGTCGGCACGGTCGCCTCCCGGCCCGACCAGCCGCACCGTCACGAGCAGACCCGCCACGAGGGCGAGCAGCACCACGACGAGCAGGACCCTGCGACGCACCCGGTGGCCTGCGGACGTCAGGCGCGGACGCCGGCGACGGCCTGCTGCGGGGCCACGACGCGGGCGTTGACGTCCTCGAGCTCGAGGTAGCTGGCCATGCAGGACGGGCAAGCCTCGAGGTGGACGTGGATGCGCTTCTGCTCGCGCATGCCGACGGTGCGCCGCACGAGCGACGCGAGCCGGGGACGCAGCTGACGGCACTCGTCGCTGGCCTCGACGCCGTCGGCGGCGACGTGCTGCGCGAGGTAGGCCTCGCGGAGCCCGGCGCGGGCGCGGTACACGAGCGCGGAGACGCCGTTGGCCGTGAGACCGAGCCGGTCGCTGACCTCGTGCGGCTTGAGTCCTTCGACGTCGAGGTACCAGAGCACCGTGCGCCAGCGCTCGGGCAGCGACGCGAAGGCGGACCGGACGAGGTCGCGCTCGAACGTGTCGAGCTGTCCGTGCCCGAACGGCACCGCGGTGTCGATCGTCGCGAGGTCGTCCGTCGGCTGGACGCGCTGGCGCAGCCGTCCCCGTCGGGCGGCCTCGTGGCGGACCGAGGTCAGCACGTACGCGCGGAAGGCACGCTCGGGACCGAGACCGCGGCGGAGCTGGCCGAGCACCTGGGCGAACGCCTCGGACACGGTGTCCTCGGCCTCGGTCGGTGCGCCGAGGCGCCGGGCGAGGCGCAGGGCCACGGGCCGGTACCGACGGAACAGCTCGGCATAGGCGTCGTCGTCGCCGTCCCGCGCGAGGGACAGCAGGTGCGCGTCGTCCAGCTCTACGCCGGACGCGCGCGCAGACATGCGCGATTCATCGATGGACATCTGAACTTTCCCCTGGATCGTTCCCCGCCCTCCACCGTGGTGACGGTCTCCGGCCGGGACTGCCCGCGTTCGTGACACAGGCAGTTGCAACTCGGCCATAGTAACCGGGTGAGACAGCGGGTCAATGGCTCAACTCACAGGCACGGACGCCCGCCCGCGGCGTCATGAACGAGGCCGTCGTCGCTCCCAGTGCATGACGTCCCGTACCCGAGGAGCTCCTGCATGCAGTCCGCACCACCTCAGCCCGCCCAGCTCAGTGAGCTCGCCGGCACCCTGCGCCGACGCTGGCGCGTGCTCGCGCTGGGTGCGGTGGTCGGCGTCCTGCTCGGCGTCCTCGCCTGGGTGCTGCTGCCCGTGACGTACACCGCCACCACGTCGGTGCGGGTCGTGCCGGTCGACGTCAGCCCCTCCAGCGGGTCGAGCCCGACGCTCGACGTCGCGACCGACGCCCAGCTGGTGACGTCCGGCGACGTGCTGACGGCTGCCGCCGACGACCTCGACACCTCGGCGGGTGCCCTGAGGAGGGGGGTGTCGGTGACGAACCCGCCCGACACGGCCGTCCTCGACATCGCCTACACGGCGTCGACGCCGCGGACAGCGGCGGCCGGGTCGCGTGCGGTGGCCGAGGCGTTCCTCACCGTGCGCGGCGAGGCCGCGGCCACGACGGTGCAGGAGCTGCAGGAGGCCACCTGGGACCGCATCGACATGCTCGAGGACTCGGCCGACCGCTACCCGAAGGACTCCCCCGCCCGTGAGTCGATCCTCACCGAGGCGAAGACGCTGGGCACCCGCGCCGCGGAGCTGGCGACGGTCGACACGTCGCCGGGCCGGGTGCTCGGCGCACCGGCCACCCCGTCCGCGCCGTCGTCGCTCGGCGTGCTGCCGCTCGGCGTGGCCGGCCTCGCGCTCGGCCTCCTCGTGGCCGTCCCGGTCGCGCTGACCCGTCGGGACCGCGCGCCGGATCCCGGCGTCATCGCCAGCCCGCAGGACCTCGGGACGGGGCAGGGCTCGGCGGTGCTCGACGGCACGGCCGACGCCAGCCCGGAGGACACCTGGGACGTCGCCGCGCTCATGCTCGACCTCCCGGCGACCGCGCCGGCCAACGGTCCCGTGACGCTCCTCGTCGACGGGTCCGTCGGCACCCAGTCGGGAGAGGGCCTGGCCGAGGCGCTGCGCCGCCGCGGCCTGCCCGTGCGGCACGTCGACGCGTCGGCCCTGCTCGAGAGCAAGATCGCGCGCGGCTGGCCCACGGACCGCAAGAAGGCGACCTGGACGGGCGAGCTCGTGGTCGTCGACTCCTCCGCGCTGGCCTCCGACGCCCTCGTCGCGACCCTTGGCACCCGTGTCGACCACGTGGTGCTGGCGCGGTCGGTCGACGACGACGCGGTCGCGGCACGTCGCGTGCGCAGCCTGCTGGCCGTGCAGGGCGTCGACGTCGCCCTGACGGTCCTGCTCCCGCGCCGCTGAGCAGCACCCGGGAGCGGCCCGGGCCCGGTGGGTCAGACGGCCCGGAGCCTGGCCAAAGCGACGAGGCCGAGCCGCTCGCGCGCCACGACGCCCACGACGACGTGGACGATGGCGACCACGGCGGTCGTGGTGACGGCCACCGTCCACGACGTGCCCCACAGCAGCAGCGCGAGCGCGCTCGGGACGAGGACGAGCACGACGGGCAGGGCGGCCGCCCAGAGGATCGGTCGCCACGGCGGGCGCACGCCCATCAACACCTGCACCTGGTAGCCCACGACGAGGGTGTCGACGACGATGGTCGCCGCCCAGGCGACGGCCGCGCCCTCGATGCCCCAGTGCGGGACGAGCAGCGCCAGCAGGAGGAGGTCGAGCACGAGCGCCCCGGTCTTGTCGGCGAGCTGCCAGCTGCTGCGCCCGGCCATGAGCAGCACGCTCTGGACGGCGCCCGCGGCGGTGGCCACCGCCATCGCAACCGCGAGGACGCGCAGCGACGTCGCGCCCGAGGTGAAGTCGGGGCCGAAGATCGAGAGCACGGGCTCGGCGAACACCGCCAGCACGGCGTAGAACGGCCAGGCCGCCCACACCATGGCGGCGGTGACGACGCCGTACAGACGTCCCACGAGCGCCGTGTCGCCGCGGGCCGACGCGCTGCTGATCGCCGGCCCGACGGCGATGCGCGCCGCCTGCTGCACGACCTCGCCCGCACGGGCGCAGCGCGTGACCACGGCGTACACGCCGGCCTCGGCCGGCGACGCGAGCACGCCGACGACCACGACGTCGGCCCACTCGAGGACGACCTCGACGCACGCTGTGGCCCCCCGTGCCGCGCTGAATCCCCAAAAGCCCGGGTAGGCGCGGCGCGGGGTCCGCGTGCGTGGGACGTGCCGCAGGGCGAGCGCGATGGCGACCACGAGCACGAGCGGCACCGGCAGCAACCACGCCGCCACAACCTCGCTGACTCCCCACCCGGCCAGGACGGCGACCCCGACCGCGACCACGCGACCGGCGGGCAGCAGGACGTTCTGCAGCAGCGGGTAGGTCAGCGTGTCGCCGGCACCGCGGGAGACCCCGAGGGCGAGGGCGGTCAGCGAGGCCAGGACGGCGAGCGGGACAGCGGCGACGACCACCGCGGGGGCCAGGCCGTCGGGCGCGGTCGCGAGCGCGAGGGGGACCCCCACGAGCACGACGAGCGCACCGCCGACCAGCACGGGTCCGACGGCGGTGCGTACCACCCAACCGGTGTCCTCGGCTCGACCCCGGGCCCGGGTCGCCGCGACGAACCGGACGAGTCCGGTGTCGGCGCCGAGCTCGGCCGTGTTGGCCACCACGACGAACACCGCGACCACCAGGAAGTACACGCCCGAGCCCTCGACGCCGAGGTGGCGGCCGACGAGGGCGGCGAGCACGAGGTTGACGACGGCGCCGAGCGCGCCACCCACCAGGTTGGCGACGGCGGCCGCGCCGAGGCCCGAGCGCGCTCCCGCCGTCGTCGGCCCTGCCACCGCCTCAGTCATCGGCGTCGAGACCGTAGCGCCGACGCAGCAGGACGGCGGCGACGAGGGCGATGGCGAGCAGCTGCACGATGTCGAGGCCGTAGACGACGATGGCCAGGCTCGAGACGACGAGAGTCGCGTGCAGGGCCACGTCGACGTCGTCGCGGCAGGCGCGGGTGCGCCACGTCGAGCCCCAGAGGAACAGCAGGAACAAGCCGAGCCCGACGAAGCCGAAGCTGAACATGAGGGTCCACACGTATCCCTGGGTGCCGACCGAGAGCGCCTGCTCGGCCGACGGGCGAGGGGCCCCGAAGCCGAGCAGCGGAGACTGCAGCGTCCGCTGGATGGTCTCGGCGTACAGGGTGAACCGGGCACCGTTGGACTGGCCGTACTCCTGCCGGACCTCGAACTGCGTGAGGAGGCCCTGCCACATCAGCACCGTGCCGGTGAGCAGCCCGAGCACGGCCAGGGCGACCACGGGAGCCGCGCGGTCGCGCAGGGCGTACCGGACGAGCACGTAGGCCCCGGCGAGCGCGAGGGCCGCGAACATGCCGCGGTTCGACGTCGCCATGGCCGGCACGACCATGACGCCCGCGCCCACGAGGATCGCGGCGCGCAGCAGCAACGACCGGGTGGAGAGGAAGCAGGCCAGCGCGACCGGGGTGAGGACGAGGATCGCGACGCCCCAGCTGTTCGCGTACGGGAACGGCGCGGACGGGCGGACGAAGGCCTCGGGGGCGCCCCACGGGTGCTGCACCTCGGCGAACGGCGGGAAGAAGAGGTCGCGGACGTAGGAGTTCTCGGCGATCGACCCGGGCAGCAGCATCCCCACCGGCGTCGTGAGGCGGGTCTCGGGCAGCAGCATGCCGAGCAGCCCGCCGACGATGACGAAGAACCACAGGAACGTCAGTCCGTGGACGATCCTGGCCCGGGTGAGCCGCGTGCGCGCCGCGACGGCGTAGACGAAGGCGATCGCGACGAAGGCCATGATCGCGAGGCGGAACGCGAAGCCGAGCAGGCGCGGTCCGGTGTCGATCATGACCGACGACGCGAGCATCCAGAGGCAGAGCCCGACGATCGCGCCGACGCCGGGGACCCAGATCGCGCACCGGCGCGCCAGCAGGAACCCGAGCATGACGAGCGCCAGGGTGACGGCTCCGGGCACGACGGTGACGCCGAGCAGCCACATGACGGGGAACCCCCAGAGCATGGTCAGCAGCGGCCAGGCAGGGAGCGGGTCGGGCGGCAGCCGCGGCGCGGGGACGGCGTCGGGAAGGCTGCTCGGTGCGGCGCCGGCCGCTCCGTCGACGGGCGGGGCCGCCGCGCTGGTCACAGCGCCCGCAGCGCCCGCAGGCGCCGCTGCAACGTCATGACCATCAGCAGGAGGTTGGCCGCGGCCAGGAGGCCGTAGCCGAGCAGGAAGAGGGGGGTGACCGGCCACAGCAGGAACACGAGGTTCTGCACGCCGACGTCGGCGGGGAGCTGCACCACCGACGACCAGCGTCCCGCGGCCGCGGCGCGTGCCCCGCGGTCGGGCACGAGCTGCTCGGCCAGGATCTGCGCGAAGAACCGCACCGACGCGACGAACGCGTAGCCGAGCGGCAGCAGGGCCCACGCGGGGTCGAGGTCGGTGTGCCGCAGGAGCGCGGGCGGAGCCGCCACCAGCACAAGGAGGGCGGCGACCACGAGGCCTGCGCTCACGGCGGTGACCTGGTCGGGCGTGGCGCCGACGCGGTGCGCGAGGGCCGCGACCCCGCGGCCGAGCCTGCGGTTGACCACCCGCATGTAGAAGGGCACGCCGGCACCGTCCTTCTGGGCCGCGGCAAGGTGGTCCCAGGAGGTGCGGACGTCGAGGGCGGTCACGGCGCGGACCTCAGCGCGACGCCACGACGGACGCGTCGAGGCTCGCGTTCGGCGTGGACCGGTAGTTGGAGTGAACCTCGGCGGTGACGACGTTGGTCCCGTCGCGCAGCGCCGACGACGGCAGGTCGACGCGCACGGGCGAGGCCGTCGCCGCCGTGGTGCTGGGCGCCGACGTGGCGTAGGTGGTCGACGTGAGTGACCCGCTGGGCAGGTTGACGCGCGCCACCTCGACCCCGTTCACGCGCACGAGCACGCCGTCGTCGGCGCGGGTGGTGAGCACGTAGCGGGTGAACGCGTCGACGTCGGCGAGGTCGAAGCCGGTCCGGTAGTAGGCGGTGACCGCCCGCCGGGTGCCCGCGGGCACGTCGACGTCGGTCGCGATCGAGCTCCCGCCCCAGCCGAGCGGCGCGGCTCCGCGCCGCCAGCCGGAGCTGTCGAAGCCGTCGCTAGTCCAGGCCGGGTCGACGGCGTTCGCGTCGTCGAACCAGTAGGCCCACGTGGCCCCCGCGGGGAGCACGGTGCTGCTCACCGTCGGACGCACGACCGACGTCGAGGCGGACCAGTTGCCCTGACCGTCGCTTGCGCGGACGAAGAACCGGTCGTCGACGTCGGAGCCGGGCACCTGGACGGACGTCGACGACGTCACGGCGACCACGCGGTCGTCGCGCAGGACCTCATAGCGCACCCCGGCGGTGGAGGACGGCGACCACGAGACCGTGGCCGTCGAGCCCTCCAGCGAGACCGCCGGGCCCGACGGTGCTGCAGGCGCCGTCGACGGTCGCTGCGCGAACCGCGCGAACCCGCCGGAGAACTGGTTGGAGCCGTTCTCGCGGACGCTCGTCTGGATCGACCCGCCGGCCCAGAGGGTGCCGTCGCTGGCCACCTCGACGGCCCAGACGCCGTAGCCGCCGCGCGACTTCCACTGCGGGGCGAACGTGCTCACGAACGCACCCGACGCGGCGTCCCACGCCCCGAGCAGGGAGATCTTGCCGGCCTGGCGCCAGGGGACGGGGTTCTGCCCCACGCCCCAGGTGTCCCAGCTCGTCGTGCCCTCGAACACCCAGTCGCCGCAGTGGCACCCGCCGTAGACCACCCGGCCGTTGCTCCCGATCGCCTGCAGGTCGCCGCCGGACTTCGTGATGCTCGTGTCCTGCAGCGCCAGGGTGGAGCGGTCGTAGGAGAACATGCTGTGCTGCGATCCACCCAGCCACACCTTCGAGCCGACCTGCTCGACGGCCTGCTGGTACGTGGCTCCGGACGTGCTGAAGGTGGGGTTCCACGCCGGGTCGGTGACGGGCGCCCCGGCCGCGGTGCTGATCGCGACACCGTTCTTGACGGCCGTGGAGCCCGAGGCGGTCATGTACCCGGCGAGGTAGACGCGGCTGCCGTCGTCGTCGACGTCGAGCGACGCGACCGCGCCGTTGAGGTTGGGGTTCCACTGCCCGTCGCCGTTCCCGGTCGACAGGGTGATGCGTCCGGCGTTGCGCGCGAACCACGACGACGTGCCCTTGACGAGGTGCGTGAAGCTGCCGCCGACGTAGAGCCGCCCGTCGGACACGTCGAGGCTGCGCACGCTGACCTTGCCCGAGCTGCCACGGTTCTCGACGACGGTGCTCCAGGACGGGGAGAGCGTGCCGGCGGTGTCGAGCACGGCGAGGCCGGTGCGTCGCTGGCCGTTGACGCTGGTGAAGTCGCCGCCGACGGCGAGCCGGCCGTCCGGGAGCGCCTTCAGCGCGCGCACCTGGTTGTCGAACGTCGGCCGGAAGGAGGAGATCCATGCGCCCGTCGAGACGTCGAACGCGGCGAGGTAGGACTGCGCCACGCTCTGGGACCCGTCCTGGTTGCGGACGGTGGTGAAGTTGCCGCCCACGTACATGACGTTGCCGATCTGGGCGAAGGCCTGCACCTCGGTGGCGAGCTCGCCGGTGCCGGCCGCGCCGGTCCCGGTGACGCCCCACGGCTGGGCCAGGGAGCCGCTGCGAGCGACGGGAAGCGCGGTGACGGCTGCCGTCCCGCTGTCGGGCACCGCGGCGAACGACAGGTCGGCCTGACGCAGCCGGGGCCGCAGGTAGACCTGCGTGAACGGCGTGGCGTCGCCCGTGCCCTTGGAGTACAGGTAGCTCGAGGCGTCGGTAGTGCCCTGGACCGCGGAGTTGTAGTTGAAGCCGCGGACCCAGCCGTTCCCGCTGTACTCGTTCGTCCAGACCCGGCGGAAGTTCTGGCGACCGCCGTCGTTCGTGCCGAAGTCGAGCGTGGTCTGGCCCGAGAACCGGACCCCGTCGAAGGAGGAGCCGGTGAGCGGGTGGCCGGCGCCGAACGCCCACGACCACGAGGCGAGCGAGCGGAGGGAGAAGCGGACCTCCTGCCACGCGCTTCCCTGCGCGTCCTTGGCGCGTCGCAGGCGGACGCCGTCGGGCAGCGCGTCGACCGCGCCACCGTCCAGGAGCGCGTCGATGGTCGCCGACGAGAGCCGGCGCGGCCGGAAGGCGGCCTGGCCGGTGACCGGTGAGGCGACCTGCGCGGTCGTGCCCTGCGCGTCACCGTCCCACGTCCACCCGTCGCGACCACGCCCCACCAGGACCCAGCCACCACCGTCGGTCGTCATGTCGCAGTAGAACTGCGTCGGCGTCCGCAGCTGCGGCGTCAGCAACCAGTAGAGCCCGTCGGGACGACGGCACCCCCGCCAGGCTCGCGACGGTGGTGGCGGAGACGACCAGGGCCGTCAGGGAGGTCTTGAGGTGCACGACTGTCCTCGCGGGATCGAAGGGGACGAGAGGGACGTGGGCCAGGGGCTCACGGGGAGGGAGAGTGGGCGGAGCCGGCCTCATGACGCGGCAGTGCCCACCGGCGGCGGTGGGTCGCCTCACACGCCGTGCCGGGCAGGTCGGGTCAGGACAGGACGGGTCAGGACCGGACGGCGCGTACCACGCGGGTGGAGGCCGACCAGTTGCCCTGGCCGTCGCTCGCACGCACGAAGAACCGGTCGTCGGGGCCCGAGTCGGGCACGCGCACCGACGTCGCCCAGGAGACGGCCACGACCCGGTCGCCCCGCAGGACCTCGTACCGGACGCCGTCGCCCGCCGAGGCCGACCACGAGACCGTGGCCGTCGAGCCCTGCAGCGACACCGCCGCCGCCGTGGGGGCTGCCGGGGCCCGGGAGGGCCGGGCCGCGAACCGCGCGAAGCCGCCGGAGAACTGGTTGGAGCCGCCCTCGCGGATGCTCGTCTGGATGGAGCCACCGGCCCAGAGGGTGCCGTCCTTGGCCACCTCGACGGCCCAGACGCCGTAGCCGCCGCGCGACTTCCACTGCGGGGCGAACGTGCTCACGAACGCACCCGACGCCGCGTCCCACGCCCCGAGCAGCGAGATCTTGCCCGCCTGGCGCCAGGGCACCGGGTTCTGGCCGGTGGACCACGAGTCCCAGCTCGTCGTGCCCTCGAACACCCAGTCGCCGCAGTGGCACCCGCCGTAGACCACCCGGCCGTCGCTGCCGATCGCCTGCAGGTCGCCACCGGCCTTGGTGATGCTGGGGCTGCGCAGTGCGAGCGTGCGGGCGTCGTAGGCGAACATGCTGTGCTGCGAGCCGCCGAGCCACACGAGCGACCCGACCTGCTGGACCGCCTGCTGGTAGGTCGCGGAGCGCTTGGTGCTGAACGTCGGGCTCCACGCCGGTGAGACGAGCCGCGCCGCCGAGGTCGTGACCGCCACCGCGTTGCGCACGGTCGCGCCGCCCTTGCGCGTCATGTAGCCGGCCAGGTAGACGCGCCGACTATCGGTGGAAACGTCGAGGTCGGCCACGGTGCCGTTCAGGTGCGGCTGCCACTGGCTGTCGCCGCGTCCGCTCGGCAGCACGACCCGTGCGGCGTACGGCAGCGCCGCGGCACCCGTGCCACGCACGACGTGCGAGAAGCGTCCGCCGAGGTAGAGCCGGCCGCCGGCGACGTCGAGCGTGCGCACCGAGGCGCGACGGTCGCCGCCGCGTCGCTCGACGCCCGTGGTCCACGTGCGGTCGAGGGTCCGCTTCGCGGTGAGGACGGCCAGGCTGGAGCGACGCTGGCCGTCGACGCGCGTGAAGTCGCCACCGAGCGCGAGCCGGCCGTCGGGCAGCGCCTTCAACGCGCGCACCTGGCCGTCCAGCTTCGGCCTGAACGAGGAGATCCACTCCCCCGTCGAGGCCCGGAACGCGGCGAGGTACGCCTGGGCGACCTTGCGCGACCCGTCCTGGTTGCGCACGGTGGTGAAGTTGCCGCCCACGTACATGACGTCGCCGACCTGGGCGAAGGCCTGCACCTCCGTGGCCAGCTCGCCCGTGCCCCCCGCACCCGTGCCCGTCACGCCCCACGACTGCGGCAGCGACCTGCTGCGGGCCACGGGCAGCGCCGTGACCGCCGCCGTCCCGCTGTCGGGCACCGCCGCGAACGACAGGTCGGCCTGGCGCAGTCGCGGACGCACGAAGACCTGCGTGAACGGCGTCGCGTAGCCCGAGCGGGTCGCGTAGAGCGCGCTGCTGGAGGAGGTCGAGCCCGTCACCGCGCTCCCGTAGCCGAAGCCGCGCACCCAGCCGTTGTCGGCGGACTCGAAGGTCCACACGCGGCGCAGCCGCTCGGCCGCGGCCGTCGACGTCGTGCCGGCGTCGCGAGTGGTCTGCCCCGAGAACTGGACCCCGTCGAAGGAGGAGCCGGTCAGCGGGTGGCCGGCGCCGAACGCCCACGACCACGACGCCATCGACCGCAGCCGCCACCGCACCTCCTGCCACGCCGTGCCGCCTGCGTCCTTCGCGCGACGCAGACGCACCCCGTCCGTGAGCTGGTCGACCCGATGACCGCCGAGCAGCGCGTCGATGGTCGCCGCGGACAGCTTGCGCGGCGAGAACGCGGCCTGGCCGTTGATCGGCGAGGCGACCTGCGCGGTCGTGCCTTGCGCGTCACCGTCCCAGCTCCACCCGTCACGACCACGACCCACCAGGACCCAGCCACCACCGTCGGTCGTCATGTCGCAGTAGAACTGCGTCGGCGTCCGCAGCTGCGGCGTCAGCAACCAGTAGAGCCCGTCGGGAGACGACGGAGCCACCTGCTTGACCTCCCAGCACGACGCCGCCGCCGACGCTGCGCTCGACCCGTCCGGCACCCCCTGAGCCGCGCTCGCCACCGACGGCGCAGCCACCAGGCTGGCGACGACGAGGGTGCAGGTGAGCAGGGCTGAGCACGTGCGGGGGCGACGCATGGGGGTCCTCTCCGGCGGCACGGTCGTCGGGGGGATGGGGGGGGAGACCGCGCTCCACGGGGTAGGAACCATCAGCGCCCCGATCATGACGCGGGTGCGGACGTTCGTGCGTCGCGCTCAGTCGACGGGCGCGAGCGCGGCGGTCTCCTCCTCCGTGAACACCCGCGACCGGATGATGAAGCGGTGCCCCGTGGGGCCCTCCAGCGAGAAGCCGGCACCGCGCCCGGGGACGACGTCGATGGTGATGTGCGTGTGCGACCAGTACCGGAACTGCTCGCGCGAGATCCACACCGGCACCAGACCGTCGGGGTCGACGTCGCTCGCGCCGATGTCGAGGTCGCCGAGGTGCACGTCGGACGGTCCCGTCAGGAAGAACCCCTGGGTGTAGCACATGGGGGCCGACCCGTCGCAGCACCCACCGGACTGGTGGAACATGAGCGGCTTCGCCTGCTCGGCGCGCAGTGTGCGCAGCAGCGCGGCGGCGTCGGGGCTGACGTCGACGCGGGTGGCTGCGGTCGGCTGCTCGGACATGGTGGTCACCTCTCGGGCGGGACGGACGAGGTCGGGTGCGGGAACGCCGGGGGCCCGACCCCTCGTGGAGGGGCCGGGCCGCGACGTCACCGTGGGCTCAGAAGAAGCCCTGGGCGTTCTGCGAGTACGAGACGAGGAGGTTCTTCGTCTGCTGGTAGTGGTCGAGCATCATCGAGTGGTTCTCGCGGCCGATGCCGGACGACTTGTACCCGCCGAACGCGGCGTGCGCCGGGTAGGCGTGGTAGCAGTTCGTCCACACGCGGCCGGCCTGGATGTCGCGGCCCGCGCGGTAGGCGGTGTTCGTGTCGCGCGACCACACGCCGGCGCCGAGCCCGTAGAGCGTGTCGTTGGCGATGCTCATGGCGTCGTCGTAGTCCTCGAACCCGGTGACCGAGACCACCGGACCGAAGATCTCCTCCTGGAAGATCCGCATCTTGTTGTGGCCCTGGAAGATCGTCGGCGCCACGTAGTAGCCGCCCGAGAGGTCGCCGCCGAGGTCGACACGCTCGCCGCCGGTGATGACTCGGGCACCCTCCTGCACGCCGATGTCGATGTAGGACAGGATCTTCTCGAGCTGGTCGTTGCTGGCCTGCGCGCCGATCATCGTGTCGGTGTCGAGCGGGTTGCCCTGCTTGACCAGCTTGGTGCGGTCGGTCGCGGCGGGCAGGAACTGCTCGAGGATGGAGTTCTGGATGAGCGCGCGGCTCGGGCACGTGCACACCTCGCCCTGGTTGAGCGCGAACATCGTGAAGCCCT
Source organism: Aeromicrobium sp. REDSEA-S38_B2 (assembly GCF_001628525.1). NCBI lineage: Bacteria > Bacillati > Actinomycetota > Actinomycetes > Propionibacteriales > Nocardioidaceae > Aeromicrobium > Aeromicrobium sp. REDSEA-S38_B2. The sequence goes on from NZ_LUNH01000001.1 coordinate 18,891, forward strand.
CGAGGGCCTTGTCGTAGAACGCGTCGTCGGTGCGGGCGACGTCCTCGAAGAAGATGTTGGGGCTCTTGCCGCCGAGCTCGAGCGTGACGGGGATGAGGTTCTGGCTGGCCATCTGCATGATCAGCCGGCCCGTGGTCGTCTCGCCGGTGAAGGCGATCTTGCGGATGCGGCTGCTCGACGCGAGCGGCGCGCCCGCCTCGGCACCGAAGCCGTTGACGACGTTGACCACACCGGCGGGCAGCAGGTCGGCGATGAGCTCCATCAGCAGCATGATCGACGCCGGCGTCTGCTCGGCGGGCTTCAGCACGACGGCGTTGCCAGCGGCCAGCGCCGGGGCGAGCTTCCAGACGGCCATGAGCAGCGGGAAGTTCCACGGGATGATCTGTCCGACGACGCCGAGCGGCTCGTGGAAGTGGTAGGCGACGGTGTCGTCGTCGATCTGCGACAGGTGCCCCTCCTGCGCGCGGATCGCGCCGGCGAAGTAGCGGAAGTGGTCGACGGCGAGGGGCAGGTCGGCGGCCAAGGTCTCACGGACCGGCTTGCCGTTGTCCCAGGTCTCGCCGACGGCGAGCATCTCGAGGTTCTCCTCGATGCGGTCGGCGATCTTGTTGAGGATGTTGGCGCGCTCGGCGACCGACGTCTTGCCCCACGCAGGGGCGGCCGCGTGCGCGGCGTCGAGCGCCTTCTCGATGTCGTCGGCGTTGCCCCGCGCGATCTCGGTGAAGACCTTCCCGTTCACGGGCGAGACGTTCTCGAAGTACTGGCCGCTGGACGGGGCGACGTACTCGCCGCCGATCCAGTGGTCGTAGCGGGGCTTGTAGGAGACGACGGAACCGTCGGTCCCGGGCTGGGCGAACACGCTCATGGAAGTGACTCCTCGCGGGGTGGGATCTGGTGCGAGTGACGCTAGTCACAGCTTCGTTGCAACGACGTTGTCCCGACGTTGCAGCCGCTGCAACGTCGGCAGCACCGCTGGTCGAGTCGTCCGACCGGCGACACGCTCCGCTGGTCGAGCAGCTGCCACGCGCTGGGGGCACCTCCCGCTTGCGGGGGCGGAACGAGCGCCTTGAATGCGTATCGAGACCACCCGGCAACCGCCCAGCGCGAACCAATCCCCAGCGACAGCCCAGAGTGGTCTCGATACGTCTCCGCCAGCTCCTCCGTCGCAGCGTCGACTACTCGACCAGCAAAGGATTCCGCTGGTCGAGTAGCAGGGACGAGCTTGCGAGGTCCCTGCGTATCGAGACCACCCGGCAACAGCCCAGCGCGAGCCAACCCCCAGCGACAGCCCAGAGTGGTCTCGATACGCCCGACCGAGCTCCTTCGTCGCCGCTCGGCCTACTCGACCAGCGAGACTCTCCGCTGGGGGTCAGTGGTTCTTCTCGTGCACCAGACGCAGACCGGTGAGGGTCAGCCACGGGTCGCGCGTGGTGATGCTCGTGCAGTGGTCCAGCACGACGTCCGCGTAGGCGCCGGTCGCGATCACGGCGACGTCGTCGGGGTCGGCCCCCAGCGACTCGATGATGCGGTCGACCATCCCGTCCACCAGGCCCGCGAAGCCGTAGACCGCGCCCGACTGCACCGCCTCGACGGTGTTCTTGCCGATGACGTCGCGCGGCACCGCCAGCTCCACGGCGCGCAGCTGCGCGCCGCGGCGGGCCAGGGCCTCCAACGACAGCTCGACCGCCGGCGCGATGGCACCCCCTACATAGCGGTTCCGTTCGTCGACGACGTCGAAGATCGTCGCGGTGCCGTTCATGTCGACCACGACCGCCGGCCCCCCGTACACCTCGGCCGCGGCGAGCGCGTTGACGATGCGGTCGGCACCGACCTCCCGCGGGTTGTCGGTGTGGATCGGGATGCCCGTCTTCACGCCGGGGCCGACGATCGAGACCGGCAGGCCCGCGTAGTAGCGCTCGAGCATCGCCTTGAGCTCGACCTGGATCGACGGGACCGTGCAGCACATCGCCACGGCCTCCACGTCGGCCAGACCAGCGGCGCGCACGAACCCGTGCGCCAGCAGGTGCCACTCGTCGGCGGTCCGCTGCGTCTGCGACGACACGGTCCAGTGCTCGACGAGACGCTCGCCGTCGAACGCGCCGATGACGGACTGGCTGTTGCCGACGTCGAGCGCCAGCAGGGTCACCGGGCCGCCCCCACCGCCTGCGACCCCGCAGCGCCGCCGTGCGCCACGAGCGGGTTCTCGACGACGTCACCACGGACGAGACCGGAGCCCGGCAGTGCCTCGGCGGGGTCGGAGCCCGTGCCGATCACGCGGTTCTCGGAGTCGACGAACACGACGCTCGGCTGGAACTCGCGTGCCTCGGCGTCCTCCATCTGGCCGTAGGCGATGAGGATCACCAGGTCGCCCGGGTGCACCAGGCGCGCGGCGGCACCGTTGATGCCGATCACGCCGGAGCCGCGCTCGCCCGCGATCGTGTAGGTGACGAGCCGGGCACCGTTGTCGATGTCGACGATGTGCACGAGCTCGCCGGGGAGCAGGTTGGCGGCGTCGAGCAGGTCGGCGTCGACGGTCACCGAGCCGACGTAGTGCAGGTCGGCCTGCGTGATCGTGGCGCGGTGGATCTTCGACGTCATCATCGTGCGGAGCATGGTCAGGGTCCCTTTCTGAGCACCACGGGCTGGTTGTCGAGCAGGCGCGTGGTGCCGACCCTGGCTGCCACCAGGATCCGCGCCTCCCCCTCGTACGTGTCGTCGACGGCACCGAGCAACGGGTCGGTGACGACGAGGTAGTCGACGTCGACGCCGTCGGCGGCGTCCAGCACCTCGCGGGCGGCCTTCAGCACGGCGTCGGCACCGACGGTCGCCTGCTCGACCCCGACCCGCAGGGCGCGGGACAGGGCCAGGGCGTGGTCGTGCTGCTCGGACGTCAGGTACGCGTTGCGCGAGCTGAGCGCCAGGCCGTCGGCCTCGCGGACGATGGGGTGGCCGACGACCTCGACGTCGAGCACGAGGTCGCGCACCATGCGGCGCACGAGCGCGAGCTGCTGGAAGTCCTTGTCGCCGAAGACGGCGACGTCGGGACGCACCAGCGCGAACAGCTTCGCGACGACGGTCAGCACCCCGCGGAAGTGGGTGGGCCGGGCCGCGCCCTCGAGCACCTGGCCGAGCGGACCCGGGTCGAGCGTCACGGCGTCGTCGAGGCCTCCGGGATAGACCTCGTCGACGTCGGGCGCGAACACCACGTCGACGCCCTCCTGCGCGCAGACCCGCAGGTCGGCATCGAGGGTGCGGGGGTAGGCGTCGAGGTCCTCGCCGGGCCCGAACTGCGTGGGATTGACGAAGATCGAGACGACCAGCGTGTCGCCGAGGGGGCGGGCGTGCCGCATGAGGCGGGCGTGGCCGTCGTGCAGGGCTCCCATCGTCGGCACGAACGCGACCCGGCCGGAGACGGCGAGTGCTGCACGCAGCTCTGCCCGGGTGCGGGCGACGACGGGCGTCATCGCACGGGCCCGGACACGCGGGGGCGCTCGTCGAGCGCGGCGTCGAGCACGGCGGCGGTGGCCGGGTCGAGGCGGCCGTCGGCGGCTGCCCGCTCGGTGGTGGCGTGCGCCATGGCCACGTAGGCGTCGCGCGTCGACGACGGCTCCGTGGCGAGCGCGTCGACGTGGGCGCGGACCGTGGTGACGTCGCCGCGTGCGATCGGGCCGGTGAGCGCGGCGTCGCCGAGGTCGAGCGCGTTGTCGAGGGCGGCCTCGAGCAGCGGACGCAGGATGGTCGCCGCCTCGGCGCCTGCCCCGATGCCCTGGAGCAGGTCGCGGGCCTGGGCGACGAGGGTGACGAGGTGGTTCGCGCCGTGGCTCAGCGCGGCGTGGTAGCGCACGCGGTCGGCGTCGTCGATCCACACGGGCGTGCCACCCAGGACCGCCGCGAGGTCCTCGGCCAGCGCTCGCTCGGTGTCGGCGGCGGTGAGCCCCATTGCGCACCCGCGGCCGAGGTCGACGGCCGAGCCGGTGAACGTCATGGCCGGGTGCAGGGCGACCGCGCGGGCGCCGACGCGCGTGGCGGCGCTCAGTGCGTCGAGCCCGTGCCGGCCGCTGGTGTGCACGACGACCTGCCCGGGCCGCAGGACCGTCGACAGCTCCTCGCAGACCGCCACGAGGGCGTCGTCGGGGACGGCCAGGACGAGCACGTCGCAGTCGGCGGCGACGTCGGCGGCGGGACGCACGGGCACCTCGGGGACGAGCGTGCGGGCCCGCAGCAGCGACGCCTGCGAGCGGGCGCTGATGCCGACGACCGGACGGCCGGCGGCGTGCAGGCGGGCGGCGACGACGGAGCCGACGCGGCCGGCGCCGACGACACCGTAGGCGTGCGGGCGCGCGGGTGCGTGCGGACGGGGGTGCGTCATGGTGGTGCCTCTCGTTCCAGTCCCGCGAGCGGGTACCAGACTGTTGACGGCCTCAGTCTACGACCGGGCACGCAGGCCGCACAGGGTGCACGGGGTGTCGCGGGTCACACGGTCCGCGTGGGCGTGCACGGGTGCTGCCGTGCGCCGCCGGGCGGTCGGGTAGACAGGCTGCATGAGCACGGACGCAGCACGGCCCCGCGAGACCGCGGCGCGGGTGACGGCCGACGACGTCGACGCGGCCGCCGAGCGCCTCGCCGGGGTCGTCTCCACCACGCCCGTCGAGCGCAGCGTCCGGCTCAGCGAGCGGACCGGCGCGCACGTGTGGCTGAAGCGCGAGGACCTCCAGGTGGTCCGCTCCTACAAGGCGCGGGGCGCCTACAACCTCATCGCCCAGCTCGACGCCGAGGCCCGCGCGGCGGGCGTGGTGACGGCGAGTGCCGGCAACCACGCCCAGGGCGTGGCCTTCGCGTGCGCGGCGCTCGGCGTCCGGGGCCGGGTGCACCTGCCTCGCACGACACCGCGCCAGAAGCGCGACCGGATCGCGTCGATCGGCGGCGACGCGATCGAGATGATCCTCGACGGCGAGACGTACGACGACGTGTCGGCCGCGGCGGCCGACGAGGCGCTGCAGGGCGCGACGCTCGTGCCGGCGTTCGACGACCCGCGCACGATCGCCGGCCAGGGCACGGTGCTGCGCGAGGCGTTCGACCAGCTCGCCGCGCTGGGCGAGCCGCTCCCCGACGTCGTCGTGGTCCCCGTGGGCGGCGGCGGTCTGCTCGCCGGCAGCGTCGCGTGGCTGCGCGAGCGGCACCCGCACGTGCGCGTGGTCGGCGTGGAGCCCGCGGGCGCGACGTCGATGGCTGCGGCGCTCGAGGCGGGCGAGCCGGTGACCCTCCAGACGATCGACACCTTCGTCGACGGCGCGGCCGTGCGACGGGTCGGTCGGCACACGTTCGACACGGTGGCCGGGTCGGCGCCGACCATGCTCTCGGTCCCGGAGGGGCGCATCTGCAGCGAGATGCTCGACCTGTACCAGAGCGACGGCATCATCGCAGAGCCCGCGGGCGCCCTGGCGACCGCGTCGCTCGGCGGGGCACTGGACGTGGAGCCGGGCTCGCGCGTGCTGTGCATCCTGTCCGGCGGCAACAACGACGTCAGCCGCTACGCGGACGTCGTGGAGCGGGCGCTCGTCCACGAGGGCCGCAAGCACTACTTCCTGGTCGAGTTCCCGCAGGAGCCGGGCGCGCTGCGCCGCTTCCTCGACGAGGTGCTCGGCCCCGACGACGACATCACGCTGTTCGAGTACGTGAAGCACTCCAACCGCGAGACCGGACCCGCGCTGGTCGGCGTGGAGCTGAGCCGCGCCGAGGACCTCGCGGGCCTGCTGGAGCGCATGGACGCCGCACCCCCGCGCATCGAGCGGATCGAGAGCGAGAGCCCGCTGTTCCGCTTCCTGCTCTGACCGAGAGCACGACCCCGAGGAGAGGACGATCGATGACCGACACCACGCACGAGGGCCCGGCTGCGCGGACACCGTCGGCGGTCGACGCCGTCGCCGAGGAGTGGCTCGAGACGATGCTCGCGCTGCAGCCGGAGTGGCACGTGTCGCTCGGTCGACCCGGTCGCGAGGGCGAGTACACCGACCTGTCCCCTGACGGGCACGCCGCGTTCGCCGACGCCGCCCGCGCCGCCCGACGCCGGCTCGACGACGTGCCGGTCGTCGACGCGGTCGACACGGTGACGCACGCGGAGCTCGTGCGGGTGCTCGACCTGACGCTGGAGGAGCACGCGGCGGGCACGTGGCGCAGCGACCTCAACGTCATCGCGTCGCCGGTCCAGGGCGTGCGCGACGTGTTCGACCTGATGCCGCGCGACGGCGTCGACGACTGGTCGCACGTGGCGACGCGTCTGTCCCGCGTGCCCGCGGCGCTGGCCGGCTACGTCGCGTCGCTGCGCGAGGGTGTGCGCGCGGACGACGCCCCGGCGCGTCGCCAGGTGGTCGAGGTCGCCGAGCAGGCCCACCGCCAGGCCGCGGCCGGCGCATTCTTCGACGACCTCGCCGCGTCGGCGGCGGGCGCCGGGCTGCCGGACGCCCTGCTCGCCGACGTGCGGCGCGGGGCGGACGGCGCCCGCGCGGCGTACGCGGACCTGGCGGGCTTCCTGCGCGAGGAGCTGCTGCCGGCGGCGCGGGAGCGCGACGCGTGCGGTCGCGACCGCTACGCCCTCGCGTCGCGCGGTTTCCTGGGCGCCGAGGTCGACCTCGACGAGACCTACGCGTGGGGCCTGGAGGAGCTCGACCGGATGGTGCGCGAGCAGGAGGCCGTCGCGCGCGAGGTGCTGCCGGGCGCCACGGTCGCGGAGGCGGTGGCGCACCTGGAGTCGTCGCCGGAGCACCGGCTGGTCGGCACCGACGCCCTGCAGGCGTGGATGCAGGAGACGAGCGACCGCGCCGTCGAGGAGCTCGGCCGCACCCACTTCGACGTCCCCGAGGTCATGCGCACCCTCGAGTGCCGCATCGCCCCCACGCAGGAGGGCGGGATCTACTACACGCCGCCGAGCGACGACTTCGCCCGGCCGGGTCGGATGTGGTGGAGCGTGCCGGAGGGCGTGACCGAGTTCGACACGTGGCGCGAGCTGACGACCGTCTACCACGAGGGCGTCCCGGGCCACCACCTCCAGTGCGGGTACGCGGCCTGGAACGCGGCCGAGCTGAACGCGTGGCGTCGTGGCGCGTTGTGGACGTCGGGCCACGGGGAGGGCTGGGCGCTGTACGCGGAGCGTCTGATGGCCGACCTCGGCTACCTCGACGCGCCCGCCGACCGGCTCGGCATGCTCGACGGCCAGCGGATGCGCGCGGCGCGCGTGGTGCTCGACCTCGGCGTCCACCTGGAGCGGCCGCGTCCGGACGGCCAGGGCCCCTGGACGGCCGAGTACGCCTTCGACTTCATGGCGCAGCACGTGAACATGAACGAGCCGTTCGTCCGCTTCGAGGTCAACCGCTACCTCGGCTGGCCCGGACAGGCGCCGAGCTACAAGGTCGGGCAGCGGATCTGGGAGCAGGTGCGCGACGCCTGGGTCGCGACCCACGGCCCCGACCTGCGCACCTTCCACCGCCAGGCCCTCAGCCTCGGCTCCGTCGGCCTCGACACCCTCCGGTCCGCGCTGGCCTGAGCGCGCACCACGTCCCCGCGACCTCCCCGCGATCTGTGGAGTTGTCGACGAAAGCTCGTCACGGTTCCGTCGTCAACTCCACAGAACACGAGGACGGGGACGGCTACGCAGGCGTCGCGGCGCCCGGGGGCGCGTCGTCGTCCTCGTCGTCGGGCTGCGGGAGGTGGAGGGCGCGCTCCAGGACGAGCGCGGCGAGGAGGAGCAGCAGGCCCGCGACGGCGGCAGCGGCGCCCTGCAGGACGCGGTCCTGCCCGAACATGGTGTCCCAGTCACGGACGAACGAGAGCGCGACGCCGCCGTAGGCGCCCAGCGACAGCCCCCCGACGATGCAGCAGGCCTTCGCGAGGGCCAGCAGCGTCATGGCGTGCTGCGACGTCATGCGCTCCTTGCGCCGGTGCAGGCTCTGCCAGGTGCTCCACGCGATCAGCGCGACGATGACGGCGAGGCCGAGGAGCAGCAGCGTGACGAGCCAGCCCGGGCGAGGCGGCGAGGCACCGAGACGCACCGACACCGGCCTGATGGCCGAGCCCACCAGCAGCCCGAGGGCCACGAGGGCGGCGACGTGGACGGCGGTCGTCCGTCCCTCGGTCATCACAGAAGGATCTCGAGGTCCTCTCGCCGGACGACGCCGGTCGTGTCGACGTCGCCGACGAGGTCGGCCACGAAGCCCTGACCCGGGATCTCGCCCTCGGGGTCGATCTCGAGCCACGGCAGCAGCACGAACGCCCGCTCGTGCGCGCGCGGGTGCGGCAGGGTGAGCGTCTCGTCGTCCGCGACCCGGTCGCCGACGACGACGAGGTCGACGTCGAGGGTGCGCGGGGCGCCCGGCTCGGAGCGCTCGCGGCCGAAGGCGTCCTCGATCGCGTGCGCGCGGTCCAGCAGCGTGTGCACCGTGAGGGTGGTGTCGATGAGGACGACCGCGTTGAGGAACGGTCCGGAGCCCTCAGGGGCCCCGACCGGCTGCGTCTCGTAGACGGAGGAGACGGAGACGACCTGCACCTCGGGCGTGTCCTCGAGCGCGGAGACGGCGCCCTGCAGCCGGTTCAGACGATCCCCGAGGTTGGAGCCGATCGAGATGACGGCCTGGCGGATGGGACGCATCCCGCCCGTCATGGTGTCGGCGTCCAGCACGTAGGGCGTGGGCGATTCGGTCACTGGTGGCTCCGCTCTATCGTCACGCTGACGTCGGAGAACGTCACCGCGATGGGCGCTTGGGGCTTGTGCACGGTCACGCTCGCCCACTCGACGGACGGGCGTGCCAGACACCAGTCCACCATACGGAGCGCAAGCGTCTCAATCAGGTCCACCGGCTCCCCCGTGAGCACCGCGAGCACGTGGTCGGCGACGTCGGCGTAGCTGACGGTGGCCGTCAGGTCGTCGCTGCGACCCGCCGCGCCGAGGTCGAGGCCCAGGCTCACGTCGACGACGAAGGTCTGGCCGAACGCGCGCTCGTGCTCGAGCACGCCGTGGTGCCCGAACGCGGTCACCCCGGTCAGGTCGATGCGGTCGAGTCCCTCCGGACAGGTCATCGGGTGCCTCCTCAGGCCGGGTCGGTCATCCCGGGCTCCTGCGGGGCCTCGGGGTCGATGTCGAGCACGGGCGACGCGTGCCGCGACCAGAACCGCCAGTCGCCGCCGGAGCGGACGAGCACGGACGTGCAGACGGCCTTGCCGCCCGCGAACTGCTCGGGCGACTCGGTGCCCTCGCCCGACAAGATGTTCTCGGTGCAGGTGACGACGGCGAGGTCGGCGTTCGGGCCGAGCGGCCACGCGACCTGGACGTCGGTCAGGAAGAACTGGATGTACTCGACGTTGGCCATCAGCAGCGTCCACGACCTCAGCACCGTCTCGGTGCCCTCCAGCGCCTCGGCGCCGGGGTGCACGCAGGTGACGCTGGGCGAGTCGACCCAGAGCGACGCCATCAGGTCGACGTCGCCGGACTCGATCGCGTCGTAGAACGCGCGGTGCCGCACGAGCACCTCACTCGCCATGGTCGGCGCCGTCCTGCTCACGGGCGACCCGGGCGACGACGCGCACGGCGTCGACCGAGGCGGCGACCTCGTGGACGCGCACCGCCCACGCGCCGTGCAGCGCGGCGAGGGTGGTCAGTGCGAGGGTGGCGGACTCGCGGCCCTCGGTCGGGCGCAGCGTCCCGTCGGGGTCGGCCAGCAGCTCGCCGAGGAAGCGCTTGCGGCTCGCGGCCACGAGCACCGGGTGCCCCAGCCCGACGAACGCGGCGAGGTCGCCGAGCACCGTCCAGTTCTGGGCGCCGGTCTTGGAGAAGCCCAGCCCCGGGTCGACCACGATCCGCTCCGCGTCGACCCCGGCGGCGAGGGCGTCGTCGATCCGGTCGCGCAGCTCGTGCAGCACGTCGGCGACGACGTCGTCGTAGTGCGTGAGGTCCTGCATCCGGTCCGAGTGCCCGCGCCAGTGCATGAGCACGAGGGGCGCGTCGCGCTCGGCCACCAGGGGGACCATGGCGGGGTCGGCACGACCGCCCGAGACGTCGTTGACCAGGGCCGCTCCGGCGTCGAGCGCAGCCTCGGCCACCGCCGCCCGCATCGTGTCCACGGACACGGCGTGCCCCTCCTCGGCGAGGGCACGCACGACCGGGACGACGCGTCGCAGCTCCTCCTCGAGGTCGACGCGCACCGCGCCGGGCCGGGTGGACTCCCCGCCCACGTCGACGACGTCGGCGCCCGCCGCGACCAGCTCGCGGCCGTGCTGCACGGCGCGGGCGGGGTCGAACCAGCGTCCGCCGTCGGAGAAGGAGTCGGGCGTGACGTTGACGACGCCCATGACCCGGCAGCGCCCGATCGGCTCCAGCACGGCGGGGCCGTCCAGGGTGGGGCCGTGCGGGCTCGGGGGCGTCACGGGACGGGCTCCGTCACCGGCGCGTCCCGGCGGTGATCAGGCCCATCGCCTCGGCGCGGGTGGCGGGGTCGCGCAGCTGGCCGCGGACGGCGCTCGTGACCGTGCGCGCCCCCCCCTTGCGGACGCCGCGCATGGCCATGCAGAGGTGCTCGGCCTCGATGACGACGATGACGCCGCGCGGCTCGAGCACGTCGGTCAGCGCGTCGGCGATCTGGGTCGTGAGCCGCTCCTGCACCTGCGGGCGACGGGCGAAGACGTCGACGAGGCGCGCCAGCTTGGACAGCCCGGTCACGAAGCCGTCCGCCCGGGGGATGTAGCCGACGTGGGCGACGCCGGTGAACGGCACGAGGTGGTGCTCGCACATCGACCAGAGCTCGATGTCCTTCACGAGCACCAGCTCGTCGTGGCCGACGTCGAACGTGGCGGTGAGGACCTCGCGCGGGTCCTGGTCGAGGCCGGCGAGGAGCTCGTTGTAGGACCGGGCGACCCGGGCCGGTGTCTCCTTGAGGCCGTCGCGGTCGGGGTCCTCGCCCACCGCGATGAGCAGCTCACGCACTGCTGCCTCGGCCCGCGCCAGATCCACCGTCATGCCAGTTCTCCTGTCGAGGTACCGCGGCCCGGCCGCGCCGGTGCGGTGGGCGCCCGGTGCGCCCGCCCGTCGATCATGCCGTCGCGCCGGTCGGGGCGCACGCTCAGGCGGTGCCGGGACCGACCGGCCCCTGCGGGCCGGGATCGGTGGGCTGGGCCGGGTCGGCCGGCGGGGGCGCGTCGGGGCCGGAGTCGGGTCCGACGACGATGCCGGTGTCGGGCTCGGCGTCCTTGAGGCGCGTGGCCTCGGGAGCCTCCACCGGCGGCCGGTCCGAGGGCTGACGGGTGTCGGAGCCGGTCCAGGCCGGACGGACCTCGCGACGGCGCAGCGGCTCGAAGATCCGAGCAACCTCGGCCTTGTCGAGCGTCTCCTTCTCCATGAGCTCGAGCACGAGGGCGTCGAGGACGTCGCGGTTGTCCTCGAGGATGTCGAAGGCCTCCTGGTGCGCGTGCGCGATGAGGGAGCTGACCTCCTCGTCGACGATCGCGGCGACCCGCTCGGAGTAGTCCCGCGAGTGGCCCATGCCCATGCCGCCGCCGAGGAACGGCTGGCTGTTGTCGCTGCCGAGCTTGATCGCGCCGACGCGCTCGCTCATGCCGTACTGCGTCACCATCGCGCGGGCCAGTCCCGTGGCCTTCTCGATGTCGTTGCCGGCACCGGTGGTCGGGTTGTGGAAGACCAGCTCCTCGGCCGCGCGGCCGCCGAGCATGTAGGCCAGCTTGTCCTGCAGCTCGGCGCGCGTCTGGCTGTACTTGTCCTCGTCGGGCAGCACCATGGTGTAGCCGAGGGCCCGGCCGCGCGGGAGGATCGTGATCTTGTGCACCGGGTCGCTCTGCGGGAGCGCCGCGGCCACGAGCGCGTGACCGCCCTCGTGGTACGCCGTGACGAGCCGCTCGTGCTCGTTCATGAGGCGCGTGCGCTTCTGCGGGCCGGCCATGACGCGGTCGATCGCCTCGTCGAGCGCGGCGTCGGTGATGACCTTCTGGTTGCTGCGGGCCGTGAGCAGCGCGGCCTCGTTGAGCACGTTCGCGAGGTCGGCGCCGCTGAAGCCGGGGGTCCGGCGCGCGACGCTGGACAGGTCGACGCCGGGGCCGATCGGCTTGCCGCGCGCGTGGACCTTGAGGATCGTCTCGCGACCCTTGAGGTCGGGCGCCTCGACGCCGATCTGCCGGTCGAAGCGGCCGGGACGCAGGAGCGCCGGGTCGAGCACGTCGGGGCGGTTCGTCGCGGCGATGAGGATGACGCCGCCGCGCACGTCGAAGCCGTCCATCTCGACGAGGAGCTGGTTGAGGGTCTGCTCGCGCTCGTCGTGCCCGCCGCCCATGCCGGTGCCGCGGTGGCGTCCGACGGCGTCGATCTCGTCGATGAAGACGATCGCGGGCGCGTTCTCCTTGGCCTGCTCGAAGAGGTCGCGGACCCGGCTGGCGCCGACGCCCACGAACATCTCGACGAAGTCGGAGCCGGAGATCGAGTAGAACGGCACGCCGGCCTCGCCGGCCACCGCGCGCGCGAGCAGCGTCTTGCCGGTGCCGGGCGGGCCGTAGAGCAGCACGCCCTTGGGGATCTTGGCGCCGACCGCCTGGAACTTCGCGGGCTCCTGCAGGAACTCCTTGATCTCGCCGAGCTCCTCGATGGCCTCGTCGCAGCCGGCGACGTCGGCGAACGTGGTCTGCGGGGTGTCCTTCGTGATCAGCTTGGCGCGCGACTTGGCGAACTTCATGAAGCCACCGCCGCCGCCCTGGAAGCGGGACATGAAGAACAGGAAGATGCCGACGAGCAGCAGGATCGGCAGGATCGAGCTGGCCAGGTAGGTCAGGAAGCCGGTCGTCGGGACCTTGACGTCGAAGGTCTTGAGCTTCTTGGCCGCGACCTGCGCCTCGGCCTTCTCGATGAGGCGCTCGCCCTGGCCGTCGAGGAACTTGGCGCGCACCTTGGTGCCGTCGTCGAGCGTGGCCTGGATGTCCTGGTCGCCCTGGACGAACGTGACCTCGCTGATCCGGCCGTCGTCGAGGTAGCCGACCATCGAGGCCGTGCGGACCTCCTTGTAGCCGTCGGCGCGACCGGACAGCTGGAGGGTGACGACGACGAGGACGAGGATGAGGACGATCCACACCCAGGGACCGCGGAACAGGCGCTTGGCGTTCATGGCACGGCCCGCAGACGGGCCACTCCTCCTCGTGTGCTCGGTCGGCGGACTCCCCCGCCGACACAGGGAACCGTACACGCCGGGGGGAATCCCGACCCGCCGATCTCCCACTCCTGCAACGTCGTGGGCACGCCCGACGTTCCCGCGGTACGTCCGCCGCTCCGCGCAGCGCGCCCGCCGGTCAGGAGTAGACGTGCGGGGCGAGCGTGCCGATGCTGCGCAGGTTGCGGTAGCGCTCGGCGTAGTCGAGGCCGTAGCCCACGACGAAGGCGTTGGGGATGTCGAAGCCGACGTACTTGACGTCGACCTCCATCTGCAGGGCGTCGGGCTTGCGCAGGAGGGTGGCGATCTCCACCGAAGCCGGGCCGCGCGAGCGCAGGTTGGTGACGAGCCACGACAGGGTGAGGCCGGTGTCGATGATGTCCTCGACGATGAGGACGTGGCGGCCGGAGATGTCGGCGTCGAGGTCCTTGAGGATGCGCACGACCCCGGACGACGTGGTGCCGGACCCGTAGGAGGAGACCGCCATCCAGTCCATCTCGACGTGCCGGTCGAAGCTGCGGGCGAGGTCGGCCATCACCATCACCGCGCCCTTGAGCACGCCGACCAGGAGCAGGTCGCGGCCCTCGTAGTCGGCCTCGACCTCCCGGGCGATCTCCTGGAGACGCCCGATGATCTGGTCCTCGGTGAACAGGGTCTGGTCGAGGTCGAGGTCGAGGTCGGACTCGACGTGCTGGAGGTCCACGACGCCAGCCTGCCACAGGAGCGGCCACCGAGGGGCCCAGCCCCCTCCCCCGTCCTGCCGTGGAGCGGCCGCGCGGACCTGCCCGTCAGGGCCGCTGCAGGCGTCCGTCGCTGCGGCGGACCGCGACGTGGCCGGGCAGCTCGACGCGCTGCTGCCCGCGCCAGTCGGTGACGAGCCGGTCGAGGGCGGCGAGGTGGCTCGCGGCGAGCTCGCCCGGCCGTGCGCCGAGCTCCAGGGCCAGTCGGCGCAGCACCCGCGAACGAAGCGCGGGCGACAGCGCGGCCAGCGTCGCGACGTCGGCCGGGTCGGCGACCTCGTCGGCGAGCGCGTCGAGCAGGGCGGTGTCGTCGCGCAGCTGGCCGGCGGTACGCGCGAGCGCCTCGGCGACGCCGCCGCCGAGGACGTCGTCGAGCAGCGGCAGCACCTCGTGACGCACCCGGACCCTCCGGAGCGAGGGGTCGCGGTTGTGCGGGTCGTCCCACCAGCGCAGGTCGTGCGCGGTGCAGACGGCCTCGGTGTCGGCGCGGCGC
>NZ_LUNH01000010.1:0-15826 GCF_001628525.1 Aeromicrobium sp. REDSEA-S38_B2
TATCGGTGGATCTTCAACCGCAGAACGGCTCCTGCGGTTGCAGATCCACCGATAGGACGCGCGAACGCAGAACGGTGGGTCAAGAACGCAGAAACGAAGAACCTTGCGTCGAGGGCAAGCTCAGACCAGACCCCGAGACCCGAAGCCGCCCCCAGGCCCGCTGCCGGTCGAGGCCCTTTCGGAAACCGACTCCAGCACCAGCCGAGGCAGCGCACCAGCAACCACAAGCCTCGGCAGGCTGCGCATCAGCAAACCCAGACCCCCTGCGGCAGCCGGACCGAAGGACTCAGCCGTCCTGGAGGAGGGCGCCGGCGCGGCGGGCGTCGGCGAGGACGGTGTCGAGGTCGTCGCCGGTGACGGTGACGTGCCCGACCTTGCGCCCGGGCTTCACACCCTTGCCGTAGAGATGCACCTTGGCGTGCGGGACGGCGCTGAGCACGACGGCCTCCTGGGCCTCGAGGTCCTGCACGGCGCCGCCGAGCACGTTGACCATGACCGTCCACGCGTGGTGCGGGGTCGTGGGGCCGAGGGGCAGGTCGAGCACGGCCCGCAGGTGGTTCTCGAACTGGCTCGTGGCGGCACCGTCGATGCTCCAGTGGCCGGTGTTGTGCGGACGCATCGCCAGCTCGTTGACGAGCACGCGTCCGTCGGCGGTCTCGAACAGCTCGACGGCGAGCATGCCCGTGACGCCGAGCTGCTCCGCCACGCGGACGGCGACGTCGGTGGCCTCCTGCGCGAGCGCGGGATCGAGGTCGGGCGCCGGTGCGACGACCTCCTTGCAGATGCCGTCGACCTGGGTCGACTGCACGACGGGGTAGGCGACGACGTCACCCGACGGGGTGCGGGCCACCTGGGCGCTGAGCTCGCGGCGGAAGTCGACGAGCTCCTCGGCCAGGATCTCCCGTCCCTCGGCGAACGCCGTGGCGAGGACCTCGGCCGCGTCGTCGGCGCTGCGCACCACCCACACGCCCTTGCCGTCGTACCCGCCGCGGGTCGTCTTCAGCACGGCCGGGTAGCCGAAGTCCGCGAGCTCCTCGAGGGCCTCCTCGACGTCGCCGGGGAGGAGCAGGAAGAGCGGGCACGGCAGCCCGAGGACGCTCAGCCGCACGCGCATCTCGCCCTTGTCCTGCGCGTAGAGCAGGGCGTCGGGCCCGGGCCGCGGCGCGTGACCTTCGGCCTCGAGCGCCCGCAGGTGCTCCGGCGGGACGTGCTCGTGGTCGAACGTGACGACCGGGCTGCCCGCGCAGACGGCGCGCAGGTCGTCGAGGTCGGTGTGGTCGCCGACGAGGTGGTCGGGCACCACCTGGGCTGCGGAGACGTCGGGGCCCTCGGCCAGCAGCCGGATCCGCAGGCCCAGCGCGACGGCCGGGACCTGCATCATGCGGGCGAGCTGGCCGCCCCCGACGACGGCGAGGTGCGGTGTCAGCGACATGCCCGCAGGATATCGACCGTCGGACGCGGTCCTACCAGCGCCTGACGGTGCGGGGCCGGAACGCGCGACGCCGGCTGACGGTGATCGGCGAGACGTTCCCGAACCCGCGCAGCGGCCGTGGCGGCAGGGTCCGCATCTCGAACTCCTCGTCGGTCAGGTCGGCCGCCGTGGCGTCGTCGACGAGGACCCGGTTGCTTCGCGCGACGTGCGACAGCCGCGCAGCGAGGTTGACGGGCGGGCCGAACACGTCGCCCAGGCGGCTGATGACCGAGCCGGTCGCGAGGCCCACCCGGACGTCGGGCAGGTCGTCGCGCGACCCGATGTTCGCCACCAGCTCCAGGGCGGTGAGCGTCGCCTCGCGCGGGTCGGGGTTGACGAAGAGGACGGCGTCGCCGAGCGCCTTGATGACACGACCGTCCCGCGACGTGACGACGTCGGTGCACCGGGTCTCGAAGTTCTCGACCAGTTCACCGAGGCGCACGTCGCTCAGCGTGTTGGTCATGGCCGTGAACCGGGAGAGGTCGGCGAAGCCGATGCTCATGGTGGTCGACAGCAGCTCCGCGTCGACCGCGCCGAGCGCCTCGAGCCGGCCGGCGGCCGCCGCGAGGTGGCGCCGCCACGCGTAGAGCAGCAGCCGGTCGAAGCCGGGGGCGACGTGCTCGGCGATCGCGACCGCGCTCTCGAGCCGGCTGCTCGCGCGACCGGCGTCGACGTCGGCCTCGACCTGGTCGACGATCGTCTGCACCTCCCAGTCCGCGAGTCGGGCGAGCGTCTGGCCGAGCGCTCGCGTCATGCGGAAGATGGTGCGCTCCTCGAGCAACCCCTCGTCGAACGCGGCGGCGACGAGGCGCGCGGCCGCGACGTCGTGCTCGCCGTAGGCGGGGACGTCGCCGCTGTCGGCGAAGCCGAGCGAGCGCCAGAGCCGCTCGGCGCGGTCGAGGTCGAGCCCCGCCTGCTCGGCGACCTGCTCGCCGGTGAGGTCCATCCCCTCGTGGAGGATCAGCCGGGCGAGCTCGTCACGCAGGTCAGACCGACTCATCGCTCCCCCGGTGCGCGGCGAACACGAGGTCGCTGACCTGGCGGTGGAAGGACTCGACGTGCGGGATGTCGCGCAGCTCGAGGCCGGCCTCCTCGCTCGCGTTGTGGATGATGAGCGTGCCGCAGCCGAGGATCCGGTCGTTGAGGTTCTTCTCGTAGGAGACGTCGTTGATCCGGCTGAGCGGGATGACCCGACCCTCACGGGTGAGGATGCCCTTCTGCTCGACGAGGCGCTGCGTGGTGAGGCTGTAGGTCCACGACAGCCAGCGCAGGAACGGCAGCACGCTCCCCCACAGCACGACGACGACCGCGATCGCCACGACGGCCCACCGGACGTAGCCGTCGCCGGAGCCGCCCGCCCTGGCCGCGAGGAAGCTGCCCGCGAACGCGACGGCGAGCAGGATGACCAGCGGGACGAACAGGACCTTGACGTGGGTGCGCGTCGTGGTGACGACCTGTTCGCCGTCCATCATGAACTTGCGGGAGAGCGCCATGCCCGAATCCTCCCACGGCGGGCCCGGGCACCGGGAGGGATCACGGCTCCTGACGGGCGGGTCTCCGGCCGCTCAGGGCGCGGGCCGCACGTGCGTGACGTCGCCGGCGCTGATCGCACGTCCGGCGACCACCAGACGACCCAGGGGGTCGACGTCGTCGGCTCGTCCCCGCAGCACGGACCCGTCGGGCAGGTCCACCTGGACGATGGAGCCGAGCGTGACGCAGCGCTCGAGGTAGTCAGCGCGCAGCAGGGTCGGGTCGCCGGCACCGGCGACCCACCGCCGGTAGAGACGCTCCAGGTGGCCGAGCAGGATCTGCAGCACCACGCCGCGGTCGGTGGTGGCCGCGCCCGCGAGCGCGAAGGACGTGGCCGTCGGCACGGGCAGCTCCTCCCGCGTCAGGGTCAGGTTGATTCCGATGCCGAGCACGGCGGCGGCGCCGGCGGGCCCCTCCGCCCGCTCGACGAGGATCCCGCAGAGCTTGCGCCCGTCGACGAGCACGTCGTTGGGCCACTTCAGCCCCGACGCGACCCCGCAGTCGCGGGCCGTGAGGTCGACGGCGATGCCCGCGAGCAGCGGCAGCCACGTCCACTGCGGCAGCGCCACGGCGTCGGGGCGCAGCAGGACGGAGACCACCAGGCCCGAGCGCGGGGGCGCCTCCCAGCGTCGGTCGAGCCGACCGCGCCCGGCCGTCTGGTGCTCCGTGGTGACGACGAGACCCTCGGGCGCACCCTCGGCGACGGCGGCGACGACGTCGGCGTTGGTGCTCGCGGTGGTGCTCGACACCTCGACCGCGGTCCACAGCCCGCCGCCGACGAGCAGCGCACGCCGCAGCTCCTCGACGTCGAGCAGGGGCCGGTCGGGGGTCGGGGTGCCGCCGGCCGAGGCAGGAGGCGGGGCGGAGGTCGAGGCGTCCATGCGGCAAGCCTCACACAACGCAGAAGCCCGTCCCTCGCTACTCTGACCCTCGTGAGCGAAGCAGAGATCGAAGAGCGTCCGGAGCTGCACACGACCGCGGGCAAGCTGGAGGACTTCCGGCGACGCCGTCACGAGGCCACCGTCGAGGTCGCCGAGCGGGCTGCGGAGAAGCAGCACGCCAAGGGTCGTCAGAGCGCGCGCGAGCGCATCGAGCAGCTCTTCGACGAGGGCTCGTTCGTCGAGCTCGACGCCCTCGCGCGTCACCGTTCCACCAAGTTCGGCCTGGAGAAGAACCGTCCGCTCGGCGACGGCGTCATCACCGGCTATGGCACGATCGACGGCCGCCAGGTGTGCGTCTTCAGCCAGGACTTCTCGATCTTCGGCGGCAGCCTCGGCGAGGTGTACGGCGAGAAGATCACGAAGGTCATGGACCTCGCCATCAAGACGGGCTGCCCGATCATCGGCATCAACGAGGGTGCCGGCGCTCGCATCCAGGAGGGCGTCGTCTCGCTCGGCCTCTACGGCGAGATCTTCACGCGCAACGTGCACGCCTCGGGCGTCATCCCCCAGATCTCGATGATCATGGGCACGTGCGCCGGCGGCCACGTGTACTCCCCCGCCGTCACCGACTTCACGATCATGGTCGATGAGAAGTCGAACATGTTCATCACCGGCCCGGACATCATCAAGACGGTCACCGGCGAGGACGTCACGATGGAGGAGCTGGGCGGCGCGCGCACCCACAACACACGCAGCGGCAACGCCCACTACCTCGCCTCCGACGAGGAGGACGCGATCGAGTACGTGAAGGCGCTCATCTCCTTCCTCCCGCAGAACAACATGGAGGAGGCGCCCGTCTACGACGAGGTCGCCGACCTCGAGCCGACCGAGACCGACCTGGCGCTCGACACGCTCATCCCCGACTCGGCCAACCAGCCGTACGACATCCGCACCGTCATGGAAGCCGTCCTCGACGACGGCGACTTCCTCGAGGTCCAGCCGCTCTTCGCCCCCAACCTCGTCATCGGCTACGGCCGGGTCGAGGGCCGCGCCGTCGGCGTCGTGGGCAACCAGCCCATGCAGCTCGCCGGCTGCCTCGACATCGACGCGTCCGAGAAGGCCGCGCGCTTCGTGCGCACGTGCGACGCCTTCAACATCCCGGTGCTGACGTTCGTCGACGTGCCCGGCTTCCTGCCCGGCACGGAGCAGGAGTGGAACGGCATCATCCGCCGCGGCGCGAAGCTCATCTACGCCTACGCGGAGGCCACCGTCCCGCTCGTCACGATCATCACGCGCAAGGCCTACGGCGGCGCCTACGACGTCATGGGCTCCAAGCACCTCGGCGCCGACGTCAACCTGTCGTGGCCCACCGGCCAGATCGCCGTCGTCGGCGCCTCGGGCGCGGTCAACATCCTGTACCGCCGCGAGGTGGCGGCAGCCGACGACCCCGAGGCCAAGCGCGCCGAGCTGATGACCGAGTACGAGGACACGCTCTGCAACCCGTACGTGGCGGCCGAGCGCGGCTACATCGACGGCGTCATCGAGCCCTCGCAGACCCGCGCGGAGGTCGTGAAGGCCCTGCGTCTGCTGCGCACCAAGCGCGAGACGCTGCCGCCCAAGAAGCACGGGAACATCCCGCTGTGATGGCCGGCGAGACGACCCCCCAGGACGAGGGGACCGAGACCACCGCGGCACCGGTCACGCCGGTGCTGCGGGTGGTCCGCGGCGACCTGACGCCCGAGGAGCTCGCCGCCCTGGTGGCGGTCGTCGCGGCGCGCAACGCGGCCGCGGCCCACGCGGCCGCGAATGCCGCTGGCCCGAAGCCGCGCAGCGAGTGGGGCCACCCCTCTCGCGCGGCGCGCACGCCGCTGCGCGTGGGGCCCGACGCCTGGCGTCGCTCCGCCTGGGCCTGACGGCCGTCGCATGACCCTGCGCCACGAGACCGACCTGTCCGTGGCGGACTGGGTCGTGCGCGCCGACGCGCCCTGGGCGGCGCTGGCCACCCAGGGCGCGCCGGGCCTCCCCGCGTACGCCACGGTCCACTTCGACGGCGAGGACGCCGACCCCTACCGTCCCGACCCGGACGTCGTGGCGCTCGTGACCCGCCTCGCCGCCGAGCACACCACCACCCCGGAGCGGTGCTGGTTCGCCCTGTGGGAGGGCTGGGGCGAGCTGGAGGGCGGCGGAAGGGTCTACGCCGAGATGGACCCGCACCGCCTGTTCGGTCGGCTGTTCCGCCAGCCGCCTCCGCTGGAGGTCGCGCCGGCCTTCGACCGCTCCGTGCTCGACGCACCGCGCGCCGACCTCGCGGGCGAGCGCGCCTACCTGCTGTTCGCCGGCGCAGCCGCCGACGTCGGCGTCTGGGGCGCCCGACCACCACGACCGGGCTGGCCCGCCGACCTGCCGCAGGCGTCGCTCACCTGGCCCGCCGACCACGCCTGGTGCATCGCCTCCGACGTCGACCCGTCGTGGTTCACCGTGGGCGGGTCCCCCGGGCTCGTCGACGCCGTGCTCGCCCACCCGGACCTGTGCGCGGAGCCCGCGACGTACGGCTTGCTCCCCCAGGAGCGGTGACTTCTCCACCGAAGCCGGCCGAGAGGTGTCCCCTCCACCGTCCCAGCGCTGTGACGGTGGAGGACGCACCGCTCGTCGCCGGAGGGACGCATTCGGTGGAGAAGTCACCGCTCGGGACGGGAGCGTGACCTGCCACGATGGGCGCATGGTGCGCATGGTCCTGGCCTCCCAGTCCCCCGCCCGGCTCGCGACGCTGCGGGCGGCGGGCATCGAGCCGGAGGTGGTGGTCTCCGGGGTCGACGAGTCGCAGGTGACCACCCACGACGCCGCCAACCTCGCGGCCGCGCTCGCCCAGCTGAAGTGCCGTGCGGTCGCGTCCGGCGTCGACGACCCCGACGCGCTCGTCGTGGGCTGCGACTCCGTGCTGGCCTTCGAGGGCGAGATCCTGGGCAAGCCGGGCGACGCCGACACCGCGCGGGCCCGCTGGCGGCGCCTGCGCGGGCGGTCGGGCGTGCTGCACACCGGGCACTGCGTGCGCCGCGGCGGGCGCGAGGTCGTCGACAGCGCGTCGACCGTCGTGCACTTCGCCGACGTCAGCGACGCCGAGATCGACGCCTACGTGGCCACCGGGGAGCCTCTCCACGTCGCCGGCGCCTTCACCATCGACGGCCTCGGCGGGGCCTTCATCCGCGGCATCGAGGGCGACCACCACTGCGTCGTCGGGATCAGCCTGCCGCTGCTGCGCGACCTCGTCGCCGACCTCGACGTCGTCTGGACCGACCTCTGGAACCGTCCCCCGGCCTGACCAGGTGGCGCGATCCGGCCCTCGACGGCCCGCGCACGTGGGACCATGGGTGATGCCCACCTCGCGCCGCCACCATGCGTCCAGCCCCTTCGAGCGTCCCGTCGAGGTGCCGGACGAGGTCTACGAGGTCGACGCGCGCGTCAGCCACGACACCTGGGGCCTGGGCCGCATCGTCAGCCTCCAGGGCACCCGCTCGGCGCAGGTCGACTTCGGCGACCAGGTGCGGCACGTGCCGCTGCCGTGCCGCGCGCTCGTCACCCTCTGACGCCGCCGCAGCCCGCCGTCATTCGACGGGCAGGCCCAGACCGCGCGCGATGAGCATGCGCTGCACCTCGCTCGTGCCCTCGCCGATCTCCAGGATCTTGGCGTCGCGGTAGAAGCGCGCCACCGGGTACTCCTCCATGAACCCGTACCCGCCGAAGACCTGCGTGGCGATCCGCGTGCCCGTGACCGCCGCCTCCGTCGAGTACAGCTTCGCCACGGAGGCGGCCTGCTTGACCACCGCGTACGGCGCCCCGGCGTCCTTGAGGCCGGCCGCCCGGTAGGTGAGGGCGCGCGCCCCCTCCAGCAGCACGGCGAGGTCGGCCACCTGGAACGCGACGCCCTGCTTCGCCCCGATCGGGACGCCGAACGTCTGCCGCTCGCCCGCGTACTGCACGCACAGGTCGAGGCAGGCCTGCAAGCAGCCGACCGACAGCGCGGAGATCGCGATGCGTCCGTCGTCGAGGGTGGCCAGGAACTGCGCGTAGCCGCGTCCGCGCTCCCCCAGCAGGTGGTCGGCCGGCACGCGGGCCCCGGTGAACGTCAGCGGGTGGGTGTCGGAGATGTGCCAGCCGAGCTTGTCGTAGGCCGGCTCGGCGACGAAGCCCGGCGTCCCGGCCGGGAGCATGATCGCCGAGATCTCGGGCCGTCCGTCGGGACGCTCCCCCGTACGTGCGGTGACCGTGACGACGGACGTCAGCTCGTTGCCGGAGTTGGTGATGAACTGCTTCGCGCCGTCGACCACCCAGGTGTCGCCGTCGAGCACGGCCCGCGTGCGGGTGGCGCCGGCGTCGGAGCCCGCGCCGGGCTCGGTCAGCCCGAAGCCGGCGAGCGTGCGCCCGGCCACCAGGTCGGGCAGCCAGCGCTCCTGCTGCTCGGGCGTGCCGTAGGCGACGATCGGGTTGATGCCGAGACCGACCCCCGCCTGCAGGGTGATGCCCAGGGACTGGTCGACCCGACCCAGCTCCTCGATCGCGACGCACAGGCTCGTGAAGTCGCCGTCGGCGCCGCCGACGGCCTCCGGGGCCGTGAGGCCGAACAGCCCGAGGTCGCCCATCGCGCGCACGACGTCGACCGGGAAGTGGTGGTCGCGGTCCCACTGCGCCACGTGGGGCGCGATCTCGGCCTCCGCGAACTCCCGGACGGTGCGGCGGAAGTCCTCGTGCTCGCGGGAGAGACCTGTCATCGATGCAGCGACCATGGCGCGAGCCTAGCACCGCGGGTTAACGGTCGTTAACCTGTACGAGAGGGGACGCGCGACCGGCGTGACGTACCTCATCCGGCCACGACCGCCCACTCCCCCTAGACTCAGCACGCGGTGCGGCCCCCCGCCCAGCCTGTCCATCCCGAGGAGAGTGTTCGTGAGCAAGCCCCTGCAGAAGGTCCTGATCGCCAACCGTGGCGAGATCGCGGTCCGCGTCATCCGAGCCTGCAAGGACGCCGGCATCGGCAGCGTCGCCGTCTACGCCGAGCCCGACCGCGACGCGATCTACGTGCGCATGGCCGACGAGGCCTACTCGCTCGAGGGCGCGACCCCGGGCGACTCCTACCTCTCGATCGAGAAGATCATCGCCGTCGCGAAGCGCTCCGGCGCCGACAGCGTCCACCCCGGCTACGGCTTCCTCGCCGAGAACGCCGACTTCGCCCAGGCCGTCATCGACGCCGACCTCGTCTGGATCGGCCCGCCGCCCTCGGCCATCGACGCCCTCGGCGACAAGGCCAAGGCCAAGCAGATCGCCGAGCGCGCCAACGCACCGCTCGCACCCGGCACCAAGGAGCCCGCGAAGGACGCCGACGAGATCATCGCCTTCGCCGAGGAGCACGGCCTGCCCGTCGCGATCAAGGCCGTCTTCGGCGGCGGCGGACGCGGCCTCAAGGTCGCCCGCACGATCGAGGAGATCCCCGAGCTCTTCGAGTCGGCCACCCGCGAGGCGGTCGCCGCCTTCGGCCGCGGCGAGTGTCTCGTCGAGAAGTTCCTCGACAAGCCGCGCCACGTCGAGACCCAGTGCATCGCCGACCAGCACGGCAACGTCGTCGTGGTCTCCACGCGCGACTGCTCGCTGCAGCGCCGCCACCAGAAGCTCGTCGAGGAGGCGCCCGCGCCGTTCCTGTCCGACGACCAGCTGAAGCGCCTCTACGACTCCTCGAAGGCCATCCTGAAGGAGGCCGGCTACTACGGCGCCGGCACCTGCGAGTTCCTCGTCGCCCGCGACGGCACCATCAGCTTCCTCGAGGTCAACACCCGTCTCCAGGTCGAGCACTGCGTCTCCGAGGAGGTCACCGGCATCGACCTCGTCCGCGAGATGTTCCGCGTCGCCGCCGGCGAGGAGCTCGGCTACGGCGACCCCGAGATCATCGGGCACTCCATCGAGTTCCGCATCAACGCCGAGGACGGCGGCCGCGGGTTCCTGCCCGCCCCCGGCACCCTCACGAAGTGGGCTCCCCCGTCGGGCCCCGGCGTCCGCCTCGACGGCGGCTACGAGGAGGGCCAGACCGTCCCCGGCGCCTTCGACTCGCTCGTCGCCAAGCTCATCGTCACCGGCCGCACCCGCGAGCAGGCGATCGAGCGCTCGCGCCGCGCGCTCGATGAGTTCGTCGTCGAGGGCATGCCGACCGTCATCCCCTTCCACCGCGACGTGCTCGACAACCCGGCCTACAACGCCACCCAGCCCGACGGCACCCCCGGCTCCTTCGACGTGTACACCACGTGGATCGAGACCGACTACGACAACCAGCTCGAGCCCTACAGCGGCCCGTCCGAGACCGCCGAGCCTGGCGAGCGCGAGCGCGTCGTCGTCGAGGTCGCCGGCAAGCGCGTCGAGGTCGTCCTCCCCGGCGGCCTCGGTGCCGTCGCCGCCTCCGGTGCCGCGGGCGGCGCCAAGAAGCCGAAGCGCGCGGGCGGCAAGGCTGCCGGTGCCGCCGTCTCCGGCGACTCGCTCACCTCGCCCATGCAGGGCACCGTCGTCAAGGTCTCCGTCGAGGAGGGCCAGGAGGTCGCCGCCGGCGACACGATCCTCGTCATCGAGGCCATGAAGATGGAGCAGCCCATCACCGCGCACAAGGCCGGCACCGTCACCGGCCTGTCCGCCGAGATCGGCGCCACCATCGGCGCCGGCGAGGTCGTCGCCACCATCGCCGACGCACCCGCCGCCGAGTAGCACCGCACCACCACCCGGCGCCGGTGGCCTGCCCCTACGGGCGGGTCACCGGCGCTGTGTCATTCCGCCGCGCACTCCCGCCGGAGTAGTCCTGCCGGCCGTCAGGAGGCGACGGGCGGGACCTCGGCCGGAGCCTGGGTGTCCACCTCGCCGTACGCCACGCCGGCGGCCCACACCAGCAGCACCGTCACGACCCAGGCCACCGGGCCGTGCAGGTCGAAGCCGTCGCCGGGCACGAGCGCGTCGGTGAGCACCAGGGCCACCGCCGTGAGCACCAGGCCGCCGAGCACCGCCGACGGGCGCGCGAGCCGCGGCGCGAGGGTCGCGGTCGCCCGACGCAGCGCCACGGCCAGGACCGTGAACACGAGCACCGCCACGAGCAGCCCACCGAGCCGGACGCAGAACCCGTCGAGAAGGGCCGCGGCGAGACCGAGCGACGCGACGTTCGCGAGCGCCGCGAAGCCGAGGGACCGGAGGATCGACAGCATGACGAGCAGTATCGTCGACCCGCTCCGACGTCCCGGAGCCGGTGCCCTGCCGTCGTCACCCGCAGGCGACGACGGCAGGGCAGCCGGGCTCAGCCAAGCCGGAAGTAGTGCGACTTCAGGCCGAGCGCGAAGCGCAGGTCGGGTCCGGAGACCGTCTGCGTGCCCTTCGAGCCCGTGAGCCGGATCGAGACGACCCGACCCTTCCAGTCGCCCGTCCCGTCGCGCTGCGTGACCGTCAGGCTGCGCAGCGTGCCGACCTTCGGGAACGCCCGCTCGATGGTCGAGGCCTTCACCACGACCCGCCACGACCGGTTCGTGTTGCCCGACCAGCCGTCGAAGGGGTCCAGGTGCGCCTTCAGGTACGGCGCGCTGCCGGGTGCCGACGCGCCGCCCGAGGAGGACGAGTACTGCGTCAGCGCCGGCTTGCCCTGGTAGGTGAGGATCGAGCCACGCGTCGCCGCGACCGCCTTGTCGGTGTTGGCGGTCTCCCCGCTCAGGCCCTTGAACACCTGGCAGGAGGTCGTGTCGCACACGTCGTAGTAGCGCGACGGCATGAGCGTGCGCACCGCGTAGGTCCGCGCGGCGACGGCCTGCGCCTTCAGGGCCTCCTGCTGCCAGCTCGACGGCATCTCCGAGGCCACGACCCCGCGCGTGTAGTCGTCGAGCGACAGCACGTTGACCGTCTTGCGCTCCTTCGAGCCCGACGCCGGCAGCGTCGACCGGATCGCCGTGCGGTACTCGCGCACCGAGCCGTTCGGCAGGACGAGTCCGAGCGACGTCGCCTGGAACTGCGCGGACCCGCGCCAGATCCGGTCGCGGAAGACCCGCCAGCGCGACCCTGCCCGGTACTCGAGCACCGACTTCGTCGCGTCGGCCGTGCTGACGCGGATGCGCCAGTTGGTGATCGGCGTGCCCGACGACGACGTCGGCAGCGTCGTACCACTGCTGGAGGCCAGCGTCCGGAAGACCAGCCCGGACCGCGCGCGAACCGTGACCGTCGACGACGTCGCGTCGCCCACGAGCACGCGGATCGAGCCGCTGCGCTGCGCCACGGACGTGCCCGGGTAGTAGGACGCGAGGATCTGCTGGAACGTCTTGCCCTGACGCGCCGCGCCCTGGGCGCCGTACTGGCTCATGCCGATCCCGTGGCCGAAGCCGCGTCCGTTGATGACGACCGACCGGTCGCTCGGCACGGTCAGCTGGTCCGGGCTCGAGCCGTTCTTGTACCAGGTGCTCACGGCGCGCGAGCCCTCCGAGTACTCCATGTACCCCTTCGCGAACGTCACCCGCTGGTAGCCGGTGCGGTCGCGGAGCACGGTCGAGGTCGGGGCGCCGAGCGGGCCCGAGGTGCCCTTGACGGTCTTGTAGGACTCGAAGATCGGGCCGTAGATGGCGTACGCCTTCGTCGCCGAGCCGGTGCCGACGATGTAGACGCTGCCCTTCTGGAAGCGCTGGTACTTGACGTTGGCGTCACCGGTGCTGCTGCGGCTGCTGATCGGGAAGCCGAGGCGTCCGCCCTGCTCGCCCGTGCGGTGCCACTCGCGGCGCACGACGCTGGTCACCGAGAACGCACCGGCGGCCTTCGTCCAGAGCAGGTCCATGTTCTGGTAGATCGCCCGGCGCTGGACCGAGTTGCCCCACTCCTTGCGCACGAGCTTGCCCAGCTTCTCGCTGCCGATCGCGGCGGCGAGGGACTTGATGTCCTTGCCCGACGTCGGCGTGGTCGTGGGCGGCGTCGGGGTGCTCGGCGTCGACGACGACCCGGCGAGACGTCGGGCCACCTCCTGGCGCAGACCGGTGGAGCCGGACGACGTCACCCAGGCGTAGGCGGCGGCACCGGGGCACTCGGTCGACAGGACGTCGCGGTGGCCGACGATGCGGTTCAGCCGCAGGCCGCCGAGCGTGTAGGTGCCCGTGGCCTTGAGCTTGGCCAGCGAGAAGCGCCACGCGACGAGGTCGGCGACGGCCTTCTTCGTGGCGGCGGTCGGCGCGACCTTGGCGTAGGTGCCCATCATCGAGATGCCCACCGTGCGCTCGTTGACCGGACCGTTGCCGGAGTGGGCGGCACGGACCTGCTTGGCGATGCCGCCGCGACGCCCCTCGAAGATCTGGCCGTACTTGTCGACCAGGAAGTTGTAGCCGATGTCGCACCAGCCGCGCGCGCCCGTGTGGTACGCCTGCGTCGCCCGGACGATGCCGGCCGACTGGGCCTTCGTGTAGTCGTTGTTGCCCGCCGTGTGGTGGATGACCGCACCCAGCGTCGAGGCGCCGTAGACCGGCGCGGAGCACTCGTTGCCCTTCGTCGGCCCCTTCGCGCCCCAGGAGGAGCGCGAGATGATCTTCGGCTGCCCGACGGTCGCGGCGGCCGGGGCGACGTCGCTGCCGCGACCCGGGTCGATGGTGGCGACCTTCAGGTCCGTCGGGCGCTGGCCGCTGGGCGACGTCACGCGCACGGCGACACCGTCGGCGGACCCGACCCACAGCGGGTCCGTCCCGGCGCGACCGACCTCGGGGCCGGCGTCGGCCTCGGCGTCTCGGTCGGTGTCGAGCGTCTGGAACGCACCCCACGTGCCGTTCTTGCGCAGCGCGACCTTCACGTCGAAGTCCTCGCCGCCGCGCGCCCAGGTGACACCGACCATCGAGAACGGGCGCACGGTCGTGCGCGGCAGGGTGGCGACCTCGTCGGTCCCGTCCTTCTCGGGCCCAGCCTTCTCGTGCGCAGTCTTCTCGGGCGCCGGCGGGACGGCCTGCTGGCGGACCTCGCTGCGCTCGGGCGCGGAGGGGCTGGGCGACGGCGTCGCCGCCGGTGCCGCGGAGGCCGCGGGGACCTCAGGGGCCTGCGTCGCCGGGACGTCGAGCTCGTGCAGCGTGGCCGGTCGCGGAGCCGCCGCCTGCGACGTCTGGGTCGGGGCGGTGTCGGGCGTGGCGATGAGGGCGGACACCGCGACGGCGGTGACGACGGCGAACGGGAAGGCTCGCCGGACCAGGGTCCAGAAGCGCATGTGGGGAAGTCCGATCCTGTGACTCATGGGGCGGATGTGACGATGGTGCTGGGCTACTGCATCACACATCCGGCGCGATATCCACCGGAGTCGACGAACTACACGCCTGTCATTTCCGCAGGTCAGCGCGGGTGCAGACTGCGTGCAGCCTCGGCCACCGACCCCGACATCGAGGGGTACACGGTGAAGGCGTCGGCGACCTGGTCGACGGTCAGCGAGGCGGACACCGCGAGCGAGACGGCGTGGATGAGCTCGCTGGCCCGCGGACCGACGACGACGCCGCCGACGACCACGCCCATCCCCCGGCGGGAGAACAGCTTCACGAAGCCGTGCCGCACGCCCTGCATCTTGGCGCGGGCGTTCGTCGCGAGCGGGAGCATGACGACGTCGACGTGCAGCCCGGCCTCGTCGATGGCTCGCTGGGACAGGCCCACCGTGGCGATCTCCGGGGACGTGAAGATGTTGCTGGAGACCTTCTGCAGGTCCAGCGGGTGCACGGCGTCGCCGAGCAGGTGGGCGACGGCGATCCGGCCCTGCTGCGCCGCCACGGAGGCCAGCATGAGCACGCCCGTGCAGTCACCCGCCGCGTAGACCCCCGGCACGCTCGTGCGCGACACGCGGTCGACGCGCACGAAGCCGGCGTCGTCGAGCGCGACGCCGACGTCCTCGAGGCCGAGGTCGGCGGTGTTGGGGATGGAGCCGAGCGCGAGCAGGCAGTGCGAGCCGACGACCTCGCGACCGTCGGTCAGCGTGACGACCACCTGGTCGCCCTCGCGACGCACGGAGGCCATGCGCGACTGGCCCATGACGGTCATGCCGCGCTCGCGGAAGACGTCCTCGATGAGCTCCGCGGCGTCCTCGTCCTCGCCCGGGAGCACGCGGTCGCGGCTCGAGACGAGCGTGACGTGCGCGTCGAGGCCGTTGTAGGCGCTCGCGAACTCGGCCCCGGTGACACCCGAGCCGACGACGATCATGTGCTCGGGGATCTCGCGCAGGGCGTAGACCTGCTCCCAGGTGAGGATGCGCTCGCCGTCGGGCAGCGCGTCGGGGCTGACCCGCGGGTGCGCGCCCGTCGCGAGGATCACGGCGTCGGCCTCGACGACCCGGGTCGCACCGCTCGCGTCCTGGTCCGACGAGGAGGCCTCGACGACCTCGACCTCGCGGGCCGAGAGCAGTCGGGCGGTGCCGCGGACGACCTCGATGCCCTCGCGGTCCAGTCGACCGGCGATGTCGGCCGACTGCGCCAGCGCGAGTCGCAGCACGCGGTCGTTCACCGCCGCCAGGTCGGCACGCACGTCGCGGGGCACCTCGACGCCGAGCTCGGCGGACGACTCGACCTCGGTCAGGAGGTCGGACGTCGCGATGAGGGTCTTGCTGGGCACGCAGTCGGTGAGGACGGTCGAGCCGCCGAGCCCGTCGCGCTCCACCACGGTGACCTGGGCCCCGAGTCGCGCGGCGACGAGTGCCGCCTCGTAGCCGCCAGGTCCGCCTCCGATGATCACCACGTGCGTCACCTCTCCATCCTCTCACCGCGGGGGCCCCGGACGGCAGCCGGGCGCGCGGGCCGATGGCTCCCGCACCCCCCTGGTCAAGCTGAGGTGAGCCTTACTATGCTGAGGCAAACCTGAGTAAGCCAAGCCTTGCCTCATCACGTTCGAGACGGGCGCGATCGAGAGGTGTGCCCCCGGTGCCCCAACCCCACCCTGTCTCTTATAC
>NZ_LUNH01000100.1:0-3428 GCF_001628525.1 Aeromicrobium sp. REDSEA-S38_B2
GCACGGGTGGGCCCGAGCCGGTCGACGACGTCGAGCACCACCCGCCGGCCGGACCGCGCGACCACGTGGCACGACGTCCGCTGCTGCGCCATGCCCTCGAGCCGCAGCCCCCGGTCGGACCAGCCGCGCAGGACGCTCGCGTCGGCCTCGCGCAGCGTGGGCGTGGCGTAGACGTCGCGGAGCGGCTCCGGGTCGCCGCTCACGAACGCCTCCGCGCGCAGCGCGTCGAGACGGCCCAGCTCGAGGCAGGCAAGGTCGGCGTCGCCCGTGCCGAGCAGCGTGCTGCACCACGTCACGAGCGCCGCCAGCCAGCTGGTCATGACGTCAGCCTCGACGCCCGTCCCGCTCGCGTCGAGCGGCCGTCCACACCGGGGCTACGGTAGGAGCGTGAGCCTGCAGATCATCGACGACTGGTACGGCGACCGCGCCCTCGACTACGAGGCGGCCTGGGAGCTGCAGCGCGAGCTGCACGCGCAGCGCGTGACCGACGAGATCGACGACACCGCGCTCCTGCTCGAGCACCCGCCCGTCTACACGGCCGGCAAGCGCACCGAGCCGCACGAGCGTCCGTTCGACGGCACCCCCGTCGTCGACGTCGACCGCGGCGGCAAGATCACGTTCCACGGCCCGGGCCAGCTGGTCGGCTACCCGATCACGCGCCTGCCCTCCCACGTGCTCGTCGTCGACTACGTGCGGCGGGTCGAGGAGGCGCTGATCCGCGCCGTCGCCGACCTCGGGGTCGCGTCCGGCCGGGTGCCGGGACGCTCCGGCGTGTGGGTGGCGGCCGACCAGCGCGGCCCGGAGCGCAAGATCGCCGCGATCGGCATCCGCGTGACCCGCGGGGTGACGATGCACGGCTTCTCGCTCAACGCCGACGTCGACCTCGCCTGGTACGACCGGTTCGTGCCTTGCGGCATCGCCGACGCAGGCGTGACGACGCTGACCGCTGAGCTGGGACGCCGGGTGCGCGTGCCCGAGGCGGCCGACGCCGTGCGTCCGCACCTCGTCGACCTGCTGGGCTGGGAGCCGTACACGTCGTCACCGGACCTCGTGCACGACGACGCGCACCCCCAGGTGCCCGTGCTCGGGCTCCCGGGGGCTGCGACGTCCTGACGTCGGCCTGACCCAGCGCTGACTGGGCGTCTACTCGGCCAGCGAGAGCGCCTCGCGGTAGCCGATCTTGTCGCCGGTACGCAGCAGGGTCCGCTCGAACACGCGCGCTCCGAACCTCACGAGCAGCACCGACGCGAGCAGCGTGCCGCCGAGGGCGACCGCAACCTGCCAGGCGGGCACCGACCCTTCCACGAGCCGCGCCGGCATCATCATCGACGAGACCACCGGGATCATCGACACGACCGTCTTGATGCTCTCCCCGCCCAGGATCGCGAGGAAGTACGGCACGAGCAGCAGCATCTGCGCGGGCATCGTCGTCGACTGCAGGTCCTGCGTGCGCGACGCGAGCGACCCGGCCACCGACCAGAGGCTGGCGAGGGCGACGAAGCCGACGAGGAAGAACAGGACGTACCAGAGCATCGGCAGGCCGACGACGTCGAGCGCGCCGCTCTGGCCGGTGAGCAGCAGCCCCACGACACCGGCTGCGGCGTAGCTGACGATCTGCAGCACGGCCAGCGCCGTGTTGCCCACGACCTTGCCCCACAGCAGCTGACGGATCGGGACGGCGGCGGCGAGGATCTCGACGACCCGGCTCTCCTTCTCCTGCGTCACGCTGCTCGCGATGCCCATGCCGAGCACGATCGCGGTCAGGTAGAAGAGCAGGACGAACACGAACGACGTCGCCTGGCGCAGCCCGCCGTCGTCGGCCCCGCGATCGAGCAGCCGCTCCGACGTGGTCGTGCCGGCGTCGAGCGCGGACAGGTCGACGTCCTGAGCGGCGGCGTTCTGCTGCAGCGCCGTCGCGCGCACCGCTGCGGTGACGGACTGCTGCACGGTCGCGTCGACGTCGCGCTCCCCCACGAGCTCGTAGCCGTCGTCGGTCGCGAGCAGGGCGGCGTCGGCGTCGCCGTCCTTCACGGCCCGCTCCGCCGCGGCGGTGTCGGCGACGCTCTTCGGGCGGATGGTCAGCGTGTCGTCGCCGGCGAGCTGGTCGGCGGCCTTGACCACCGCGGCGGCCGCCGGCTCGACGACGGCGACCGTCTGCGTCGTGTCGCGGTTCTGGAACCAGTGGACGCCGACGATCGTGGCGACGATGCCGACGATCGTGACGAGCAGGCCGATGCGGAACGACTTCGTCCGCACCTGCACGTCGATCTCACGCCGCGCGACGACCTTCCACGCGTCACGCGGCGCGCGGGTGCCGCTGCTCTGGTCGGGGTGCGGGGTGTGGGTGCTCATCGGACGGACTCCCGGAAGATGTCGGACAGGGGCTGGTGCACGCGGGCGACCTCGACGACCGGACCGCGTTCGAAGGCGGCACGCGTCAGCTCGGCGGGCTTGAGTCCGTCGAGCTCCACGAGCGCCTCCTCGCCATCGACGTCGAGGGTGCGCACGCCACGCAGGTCGCGCAGCCACGCGGCGTCGGCGCCGTCCATGACCACCCGGTAGCGGACGGCGCCGCGGTCGCGGAGCTCGTCGACGGGTCCGGCGGCCACGACGCGGCCGCCGGCGAGGATGACGAGGTCGTCGCAGAGCCGCTCGACGAGGTCGAGCTGGTGGCTGGAGAACAGCAGCGGCAGGTCGGCGGCCTCCTGCTGCAGCAGGTCGACCATCGAGTCGACGGCGAGCGGGTCGAGGCCGGAGAACGGCTCGTCGAGCACCAGCGCGGTCGGGCGGTGAACGAGCGACGCGGCGATCTGGACGCGCTGCTGGTTGCCGAGCGAGAGCGTGTCGAGCAGGTCGCTGCCGCGGTCGGTGAGGTCGAAGTGCTCGAGGAGCTCGTCGACGCGCGAGCGCGCGTCGCGGGGGTCGAGCCCGTGCAGGCGAGCGAAGTAGACGAGCTGGTCGACGAGGTTCATGCGCGGGTAGAGCCCGCGCTCCTCCGGCATGTAGCCGAAGGAGCGGCGCACGTCGGCGGTGATCGGCTCGCCCTTCCAGCGCACCTCGCCCGCGCTGGCACTGAGCACCCCCATGATCATGCGCATGGTGGTGGTCTTGCCCGCGCCGTTCGCGCCCACGAAACCCGTGGTGCGCCCCGGCCGGACCTCGAAGGACACGTCGTCGACGACCGTGACGTCCCCGTAGCGTCTGCTGAGCTTCTCGACGGTGATCATGCGTCCACGCTAGGGATCCGTCCAGGTTCGCCGCATCGGCCGCGCGGCCACCATCGCCTCCCCCGTTCGGCTAGGTCGAGCCCACCCCACCCAGCACCGCTGGTCGAGTAACCCCCACCACTGGTCGAGTAGCGGACCCGGCGAGCGCCAGCGAGCCCGGGGCCGCGTATCGAGACCACTCGGCGCGGACCAGCGCCGAGC
>NZ_LUNH01000101.1:0-15922 GCF_001628525.1 Aeromicrobium sp. REDSEA-S38_B2
GCCCGTAACCCGTCCAGTGGAACGCCCGGCACCGCGTGCGGCAGAGCGCCCCACGCCCCGCCGGACGGAACGTGCGCGCACGCCCGCACCTGCGCCTGCCCCGTCGCGCCGTGCCGAGGCGCCTACCCGCACTGCCGAACGCCCGGCGCAACCCGCTGCCCGGACCGGAGGCGCTTCGCGCATCGGCGACAATTTCCTCGCCGGAGCAGGCGACAGCGCCACCAGCACCGAAACCCGCACGCCCGCCTCGCAGATCGGGGCAAGCGCCAAGGCCTCGATCGCGTCCGCCGTCGCGCGCCAGATCAAGCCGCACTGGCAGCCGCCGAACGGCCCGGAGGTCGAGAAGATCGTCACCTATGTGCGCTTCCAGCTCGACACGGACGGCAAATTGCGCGGGCGCCCCACCGTGGCGCGTCAGACCGGCGTCAACGACACCAACCGCGCCCAGGCCGACCGCGTCCTGCACGTCGGTCGCGACGACGACGGCGCGGGCCCGGAGCGACCCCGACCCCGTGCGGACGGTGACGCCCTCGGCGCCACGGTCGACGCCGAGCACCCGGACGCCCGTCTCGGCCGGACGACGCAGGCCGCCCGCGAGCCGGGCGGGCAGGGCTCTCATGCCGTCGCCGGGCACCGCCGGTGTGCCGAGCAGGAACCAGCGGACCAGCAGGCGTGCGTACCGGGCCGACGTGGCCCCGGTGTCGTCGGCCAGGACGCCGGCCAGGAACGGCTCCAGCACCTGCCGGCGCAGCGGGCCGCGGACACCGGCCGCGTCGAGCGACGCCGCCACCGTGTCGTCGGCCCGCCGCAGGACGTGCCCCTCGCCGCCCAGGATCGGTGCCGCCCACCGGGCCAGGGCCGCCAG
This sequence comes from Aeromicrobium sp. REDSEA-S38_B2, assembly GCF_001628525.1. Lineage (NCBI taxonomy): Bacteria > Bacillati > Actinomycetota > Actinomycetes > Propionibacteriales > Nocardioidaceae > Aeromicrobium > Aeromicrobium sp. REDSEA-S38_B2. The sequence continues at coordinate 866 of NZ_LUNH01000101.1, forward strand.
CTCACGGGGGCGCAGCAGACCGCTGCGCAGGGTGGGTGCGAGCAGACGCGGCTCGCGGCGCGGGTCGCCGAGGGTCGCCACGGAGCCACCACGACGGACCCGCACCCCGGCCGCGAACGGCTGCAGGTCGAGCGCGTCGAGGTCGACCAGGTCGCGCAGCGCCGGGTACGCCGGGTTGAGCAGCTGGAAGCCGACGTCGCAGAGGTGGCCGTCGACCACGTCGGTGGCCACGCGCCCGCCCACCACGTCCGAGGCCTCCAGCAGTCGGGCGTCCACGCCACGCCGCTGCAGCGTCGTCGCGCAGGCCAGCCCCGCGAGTCCTGCTCCGACGATCACCACGTCCACCCGTTCCGCCATGGGTCCACGATCCCATCGTGTCCGCGATCCGGCACGGTGCGGCGAGGCTGCCGACGGCGGGCGGAAGCACGCCGACGCCGCCGCGGACGCCTCGGGTTGCAGGCCGGGCGACGGGTCCTCAGGAGGTCCGGTCGTCCGATGGATGAGCGGCGCAACCGATCGATCGGGCCCTCCGGGAGTGACCGGCGGGTAGGTTATGGTGAGCGGCACCACATTCCCCCGGAACGTCGTGTGAGGACACCCATGCCGCAGACCGCAACGCCCGAGCAGCTCAAGATCGTCGAGGACCGCGCGCCGAACGTGGCGACGATGTTCTACGACCGTGTCGCTGCCTCGCCGAACCGGGAGGCGTACCGCTTCCCCGACGAGAACGAGACCTGGCACTCGCTCACCTGGGCGCAGACCGGCGAGCAGGTCGACCGCATCGCCGCCGGCCTCGTCGCGCTCGGCGTGCAGCCGGAGGAGCGCGTCGCCATCGTGTCCGGCACCCGCTACGAGTGGATCTTCGCCGACCTCGGCGTCAACGCCGCCGGTGCCGCCACGACGACCGTCTACCCGACCACGACGGTCGACGACGAGAAGTACATCCTCACCGACTCCGCCAGCCGCGTCGTCTTCGCCGAGGACGACGAGCAGGTCAAGAAGCTGCTCGAGATCCGCTCCGAGCTGCCCGACGTCGTCAAGGTCGTCACGTTCGCCAGCACCCTCACCGACGGCGACTGGATCATCTCCCTCGACGACCTCGAGGCCCTGGGCTCGGAGCACCTGGCCTCGAACCCCACCGCCGTGACGGACCGCGTCGCCGCCATCAGCCGCGACGACCTTGCGACCCTCATCTACACCTCCGGCACCACGGGCCGCCCGAAGGGCGTCCGCCTCGCCCACGACGGGTGGACCTACGAGGGTGCGGCCATCGCCGCCGGCGGCTTCCTGACGCCCGACGACCTCGAGTTCCGCTGGCTGCCGATGGCGCACTCCTTCGGCAAGGTGCTGCTCACGACGCAACTGCAGATCGGCTTCGCCGCCGCGATCGACGGTCGCGTGCCGAAGATCGTCGAGAACCTCGCCATCGTGAAGCCGACCTTCATGGGCGCGGCGCCGCGCATCTTCGAGAAGGCCTACGGCCGCATCATCAACATGACCGAGGAGGAGGGTGGCGCGAAGCTCAAGATCTTCCGCTGGGCGGAGAAGGTCGGCCTCGAGCACTCGCGCGCCGTCCGGGCCGGCAAGCCGGTCTCGCCCGCGCTGAAGGCCAAGCACGCCGTTGCCGACAAGCTCGTCTTCTCCAAGGTGCGCGCCCGGTTCGGTGGGCGGGTCCGCTTCTTCATCTCCGGCGCCGCGGCCCTGTCGCCCGACATCGCCGAGTGGTTCCACGCCGCGGGCGTGCTCATCCTCGAGGGCTACGGCCTCACCGAGACCAGCGCGGGCTCCTTCGTGAACCACCCCGACGCGTTCAAGCTCGGCTCGGTCGGCCTGGTCATGCCGGGCACCGAGGTCCGCGTCGCCGACGACCGCGAGATCCTGATCAAGGGTCCCGGCGTCATGCGTGGCTACCACAACCTCGAGTCCGAGAGCGCCACCACCGTCACCGACGACGGCTGGCTGCACACGGGCGACGAGGGTCGCGTCGACGAGGACGGGTTCCTCTTCATCACCGGCCGCAAGAAGGAGCTCTTCAAGACCTCCGGGGGCAAGTACGTCGCCCCGCCGCACATCGAGGGCGTCTTCAAGGGCATCAGCTCGATGACGTCGCAGATCATCGTGCACGGCAACGAGCGCAACTTCTGCTCGGCGCTCATCACCCTCGACCCCGACGCGGTGGCCGAGTGGGCCGAGGCCCACGGCATGCAGGGCAAGTCCTACGCCGAGGTCGTGAAGTCGCCCGAGATCCACGCGATCGTCTCCGAGCAGGTCGAGGAGCTCAACCAGCGCCTCAACCGCTGGGAGACCATCAAGAAGTGGGAGATCCTCGACCACGACCTCTCGGTCGAGTCCGGCGAGCTGACGCCGAGCATGAAGGTCAAGCGCGCGGTCGTGGAGGCCAACCACAAGGACCTGCTGGACTCCTTCTACGCTTGAGCGGTGCAGTCGTACGCCGAGGGGCCGGTCACCGAGGGTGACCGGCCCCTCGGCATGTACGTGCACGTGCCGTTCTGCTCCGTGCGGTGCGGCTACTGCGACTTCAACACCTACACGGCCGACGAGCTCGGCGAGGGTGCCACCCGCGCCACCTACGCGTCGTCGGCGATCGCCGAGGTGCGTCGCGCCGCCGAGGTGCTCGGACGCCGGCCCGTCGAGACCGTGTTCTTCGGCGGCGGCACGCCGACGCAGCTGCCCGCCGACGACCTCGTCCGGGTGCTCCGCGCGCTCGACGAGCACCTCGGGCTGGCCCCCGACGCCGAGGTGACGACGGAGGCCAACCCCGACAGCGTCACACCCGCGTCGCTCGCCCGGCTGCGCGAGGGCGGCTTCACGCGGATCTCCTTCGGCATGCAGTCGGCGGTCCCGCACGTGCTGGCGACGCTCGACCGCACCCACGACCCCGCACGGGTGCCGCAGGCGGTCCGCTGGGCGCGCGAGGCCGGCTTCGAGCAGGTCAGCGTCGACCTGATCTACGGCACGCCGGGGGAGTCCGTCGACGACTGGCGCACCACGCTCGACGCCACGGTCGCGCTCGAGCCCGACCACGTGTCCGCGTACGCCCTCATCGTCGAGGACGGGACGGCCTTCGCCCGCAAGGTCCGCCGCGGCGAGGTGGTCATGCCCGACGACGACGAGACGGCCGACAAGTACCTGCTCGCCGATGCGGTCCTGTCCGAGGCCGGGCTCGGGTGGTACGAGCTGTCGAACTGGGCCCGTGACGCCGACGCCCGCTGCCGCCACAACCTGCTCTACTGGCACGGGGCGGACTGGTGGGGCGTCGGCCCCGGCGCGCACTCGCACCTGGCCGGGCGACGCTGGTGGAACGTCAAGCACCCTGCGGCCTACGCGCAGCGGCTCGAGCGCGGCGAGTCGGTCGAGGCGGGCAGCGAGGTCGTCGACGCGGCCGGCCGCCGGCTGGAGCAGGTGATGCTCGAGCTGCGCCTGCGCGAGGGCCTGGCCCTCGACGCCCTCGACGCCGCCGGACGGGCGGAGGTGCCCGACCTGCGCGACCGCGGCCTGCTGCTCGGCGACGAGCGGCTCGTGCTCACCCTGGAGGGCCGGCTGCTCGCCGACGCCGTCGTCCGACAGCTGACCCCATAGCGGAGGTTCCTCTCACTTTTCGGGACTTTAGTCATTCGCGATGCAGGACCTTCGTCGAGGACTTACGGTTCACGTGGGAAAAACAGCAACTCGGGGGAGTTGGCGAGGGAGCAATGCGCATCGCGCATTGGCCAACGGTGATCAGCATGCTCATCGGATTGGCCATTTTTGGTATACCGACATCGGCGGACGCGGCGAGGACCGTGCTCTGCACGAGCTACACGCAGTGCAAGGCGAAGGGGTACAGCGACGGTGGCTACGGCTCCGTCCGGTCGACGTCCTTCTGGAACCAGACGCCGGGCCGCAACTGCACGAACTACGTCGCCTACCGGCTGACGAAGAACCGTCTGGTGGCACGCCCGCCGGGTACCGACGCGGCCCGCACGTGGGGCCGGGCGGCCCGGGCGGCCGGCGTCCCGGTGCGCAGCTACGCCCCGCGTCGCGGCGACGTCGCCTGGTGGGACGCCTACAAGGGCTACTCCGGGGAGAAGGGCCACGTCGCGATCGTCGAGCGGGTCCGCGCCGACGGGTCGATCGTGGTCTCGGAGGACAACATGAACGGCACGTTCATGTGGCGCGTCGTGCGCCGCGGCTCGGCGTGGCCGTCGGGCTTCGTCCGCTACCCGACGTCGGACGGCTCGCCGTCGGGGCTGCTCGAGTCGATGAGGTCCGAGGACGGCAAGGTGTCGGTCAGCGGCATGGCCAGCGAGCCCGACCGGTGGGGCAAGGACGTCGACTACACCGTGGCGCTCGGCGCACCGCTCGACGCGGCGAACGGGGTGCGACCCGTCGAGACGTTCTCGTTCAGCACCGCCTACTACAAGTTCACGTGGCGGCGCACCGTGCAGACGAGGGGACCGGTGCGGGCCTACCTGTACGCGCACAACACCGAGCGCACGCGGGGCAAGGACACGCTGCTCGGTGTCGCGACCCTCGACCTCGTCGAGGACGGCAACGTGCTCGGACGCGTGCTGCCGCGGACGGAGTGGCTCACGCCCACCCCGGCACCGACCCCGACCGTGCCGACGGTGCAGTCGGGGCTGCAGGACTGAGGGAGGCGCGACGGCCCGGGACCACCTGGTCCCGGGCCGTCTCGCTGCCCAGGCACCGACGGTACGGCGAGGAGCCGCCCGTTACGGGGCGGTGACGAAGTCGATGAGCTCCTCGACGCGACCGAGGAACTCCGGCTCCAGGTCGGTCCAGGAGTCGACCCGGGAGAGGATGTGCTGCCACGCGCGGGCCACGTCGGCCTGCTCGGCGTGCGGCCAGCCGAACGCGGCGCACACCCCGCGCTTCCACTCCAGGTGGCGCGGGACGACCGGCCACGCGGCGACGCCGAGCCGGGCGGGCTTCACGGCCTGCCAGACGTCGACGTACGGGTGGCCGACGACGAGCACGTGGGGTCGGCCGGACAGCCTGGCCGCGATGCGCGACTCCTTCGAGCCGGGCACGAGGTGGTCCACCAGGATCCCGAGCCGGCGGTCGGGGCCTGGGTCGAAGTCGTCGACCACGCCCACCAGGTCGTCGACGCCGTGCAGCATCTCCACGGCGACGCCCTCGACACGCAGGTCGTCGCCCCAGACCTTCTCGACCAGCTCGGCGTCGTGCTTGCCCTCCACGAGGATCCGGCTCGGCAGGGCCACGCGCGCCCGCTGCCCGGCCACCGCACGCGATCCCGACGCCGTGCGGGCGGGCTGCCGCGGGGCGGCGCCGGACGGGGCGACCAGCACCACCGGCCTGCCCTCGAGCAGGAAGCCCGGTCCGAGGGGGAAGACCTTGATCTTGAGGCGCCGGTCCTCCAGGGCCACGGTGCCGAGGTCGCGCTCGACACGCACCACCTCGCCGCACCAGCCCGTCGTGACCTCCTCGACGACCATCCCGAGCTCGGCGGGCACCTCGGTCGAGCGCCCGCGCGGGGGCGCCTTCCAGTCGCCGGCGAGCACGTCGTCGCCGTAGCGACCCCACCCTCGGGTCTCAGCCATGGAGCACGCCCAGCAAGGTCTGGTGGAACGCCTCGAGGTCGTCGCGGCCGATCTCGCCGCTGCTCGTGAGGATCCGCGTGGACGAGCGGGTCAGCCCGACGGCGAGGTCGACGGCCTGCGCCCAGCTGGGCTGCGCGGTGCTCGGCACGACGTCGAGGGGCGGGACGAGGTCGCCGAGGGCCACGGTGTCGCCGTCGGGGACGACGAGCACCAGCTCGCCGCCGACGGGGCCGTGCCCCAGGTGCACCACCTCGACGAAGAGGTCGCCGAGGTCGGCGGCCCACACCGAGCTCAGCGTGCCGCCGCGCGACTCGTGCAGGAGGAACGTGCCGTCGGAGAGCGTCACCCGGCGCGGCCGGTACGTCAGGGTGCGCGAGCGACCCGCGACCGAGACGACCTCACCCTCGCTCCCGATTGCTCCCACGGCGCTAGACTGGCACTTGCGCCTGGTGAGTGCCAAAGCGCCACGCCGCGCCGACGGACCCCGTCTGCGCCGTGCGCGCCCGAGGCCGTCCGGCGTCGTCGCACCCGAGCCACGCACCGTCCAGCCGAGACCGTCCCAGAGGAGGAGAGCGCCGTGCCGGAGGACCGTCGTCTCCCGTCCGAGGACCGTCGCCTGGAGGTCCTGCGCGCCATCGTCGAGGACTACGTCGAGACCCAGGAGCCGGTCGGCTCCCGCGCCCTCGTCGAGCGTCACCAGCTCGGCGTCTCGCCGGCCACCATCCGCAACGACATGGCCGTGCTGGAGGAGGAGGGCCTCATCGCCCAGCCCCACACGAGCGCGGGTCGCGTGCCCACCGACAAGGGGTACCGGCTGTTCGTCGACCGGCTCTCGCAGGTCAAGGCGCTCACGTCGCCCGAGCGTCGCGCGATCGAGACGTTCCTGGGCGGCGCCGTCGACGTCGACGACGTCGTGCAGCGCAGCGTCAAGGTGCTCGCCCAGCTCACCAACCAGGTCGCGATCGTGCAGTACCCGTCGCTGACCCGCTCCACGGTGCGTCACGTCGAGGTCGTGGCGCTCGAGGGCGCCCGCGTGCTCGTGGTCGTCATCACCAGCAGCGGTCGCGTCGAGCAGCGCATCGTCGAGCTCGAGGCCACGCCGGGCGACGGTCTGCTGTCCGACGTCCGCTCGCGCATCATGACGGCGGCGGTGGGCCAGCGCCTGCCCGAGGCGTCGCTGCGCCTCGCCGACGTGATCGGCACGTTCGCGCCCGCCGACCGCCCCCTCGTGACCTCCGTGGTCACGACGCTCACCCACGTGTTCTCCGACGAGCGCAGCGACGAGCGCGTCGCCGTCGGCGGCACCGCGAACCTCGCGCGCTTCGGTCGCGACTTCGACACCTCCATCCGCCCCGTGCTGGAGGCGCTGGAGGAGCAGGTCGTGCTGCTGAAGCTGCTCGGCGAGGCCACCACCGACCCCACCGTGCGCATCGGTCTGGAGACCGGGACCGAGGGACTGCCCGGCACGGCGGTCGTCTCGTCGGCGTACGGCACCTCCGAGCAGGCGCTGGCGATGCTCGGCACGCTCGGACCCACCCGCATGGACTACCCCGGAACCATGGCCGCCGTCGGCGCGGTCGCCCGCTACGTCGGGCGACAGCTCGCGGACGGCTGAACAGGACGAAGGACGTATGGCACAGGACTACTACGCGCTGCTCGGCGTCTCCCGGTCGGCGACGCCCGAGGAGATGAAGAAGGCGTACCGCAAGCTGGCGCGCCAGCTGCACCCCGACGTGAACGACGCCCCCGACGCCGCCGACCGCTTCAAGGAGGTCACCACCGCGTACGAGGTGCTGTCGGACCCCCAGAAGCGTGCCGTGTACGACCGCGGCGGCAACCCGCTCGGCGGCGGGGGCGGCGCGGGCGGCTTCGGCGGAGGCGCCGGGTTCAGCTTCGACGACATCATGGACGCCTTCTTCGGCGGTGGTGGCAGCAGCAGCCGTGGTCCGCGCTCGCGCGTGCAGCGGGGGCAGGACGCGCTGCTGCGTCTGCAGGTCGACCTCGCCGAGGCTGCGTTCGGCGTCACGCGCGAGATCAAGGTCGACACCGCCGTGGTCTGCGAGCGCTGCTCGGGCAGCGGCGCCGAGGACGACTCGGCGACGGTCACCTGCGGCACGTGCCACGGCCACGGCGAGGTGCAGCAGGTCCAGCGCACGCCGCTCGGCAGCGTCCGCACGGCCCGCCCGTGCCCGACCTGCCACGGGTTCGGCACCGTCATCCAGGACCCCTGCCACGAGTGCCACGGCGACGGCCGCGTCCGCTCGCGCCGCTCGATCACGGTCTCGATCCCGGCCGGCGTCGACCAGGGCACCCGCATCCAGCTCGCCGGCGAGGGGGAGGTCGGCCCGGGCGGGGGTCCGGCGGGCGACCTCTACATCGAGGTCGAGGTGGCTCGCCACCCCGTCTTCACCCGCAAGGGCGACCAGCTGCGCTGCCAGGTGACGCTGCCCATGACGGCCGCTGCGCTCGGCACGCACGTCGACCTGCCGACCCTCGAGGCCGACCTGGCCGACGAGGACGGCCCGGAGGTCGTCGGGCTCGAGGTGCCGGCCGGCATCCAGTCGGGCGAGACGCTCACGCTGCGCGGCCAGGGCGTGCCGCGCCTGCGGGGACCGGGTCGCGGCGACCTCGTCGTCGAGATCGTCGTGCAGACCCCGGACGAGCTCGACGACGCGCAGCGCGACCTGCTGAAGCAGCTGGCCGCCCTGCGCGACGAGGAGCGTCCCGAGGCGCAGCTCGGCAGCACCCACCGCGGCAGCGTCTTCGGCCGCATCAAGGACGCCTTCCGCTGAGTGGCGGCCTCGTCGCGGGCCGCCGGGTGCGGTAGGAAGGGACCATGAGCCCCAGCGCCGACTGCCTGTTCTGCAAGATCGTCGAGGGCGAGGTGCCCGCCGACGTCGTCGCGCAGGACGAGCACGCCGTGGCGTTCCGCGACATCAGCCCGCAGGCACCCACGCACGTGCTCGTCATCCCGCGTGTCCACCAGCCCGATGTCGGCAGCCTGGCCGAGGCCGAGCCGGAGGCGGCCGTGGGCCTGCTGCGCCTGGCCCGCCGCGTCGCCGACGAGGCGGGCGGCTCCTACCGGCTCGTCTTCAACACCGGTGCCGACGCGCACCAGACGGTGTTCCACTGCCACGGGCACGTGCTCGCCGGGCGCTCGCTCGGCTGGCCGCCGGGCTGAGCGCACGGGCGCCGCGGTCCGGCGCTGTCGACGTGTCGGCGCACCCCCGTACCATGGGGGCACACATGACTCCTGATTCTCCCGGGGACCAGCGTCCCCACACGTTCACCGTCCCGACCAGCATCGACACCGTCTCCCTCTACGGACCGGGCGACGAGTACCTGCGCATCGTCGAGGACGCGTTCGACGCGGCGGTCCACGCGCGGGGCAACCAGCTGACCGTCACCGGCGCCCCGGCCGAGGTCGCGCTCGTCGAGCGGCTGCTCGACGAGCTCGTCGCCATCGTGCGCACGGGCCAGGGACTCACCGCCGAGACCGTCGAGCGCTCCATCGGCATGCTGCGCACCGAGACGCAGGAGCGCCCGGCCGAGGTGCTCAGCCTCAACATCCTCAGCAACCGGGGCCGCACCATCCGGCCGAAGACGCTGAACCAGAAGAAGTACGTCGACGCGATCGACCAGAACACGATCGTCTTCGGCATCGGCCCGGCCGGTACGGGCAAGACCTACCTCGCGATGGCCAAGGCCGTCCAGGCGCTGCAGGCCAAGGAGATCACCCGCATCATCCTGATCCGACCCGCCGTCGAGGCGGGGGAGCGGCTGGGCTACCTGCCCGGCACGCTGAGCGAGAAGATCGACCCGTACCTTCGCCCGCTGTACGACGCGCTGCACGACATGCTCGACCCCGAGACGATCCCCAAGCTCCTCACGAGCGGCACCATCGAGATCGCCCCGCTGGCCTACATGCGCGGCCGCACGCTCCAGGACGCCTTCATCATCCTCGACGAGGCGCAGAACACCACCCCCGAGCAGATGAAGATGTTCCTGACCCGGCTCGGCTTCGGCTCGCAGATCGTGGTCACCGGCGACGTGAGCCAGGTCGACCTCCCGTCGGGCCAGAAGAGCGGCCTGCGGGTCGTGCGCGACATCCTCGCGGACGTCAAGGACATCCACTTCGCGACGCTGACCTCGAGCGACGTCGTGCGGCACAAGCTCGTCGGGCGCATCGTCGCCGCGTACGACGCGTTCGAGAACGAGTCGGCCCCGGCCGCGGGACAGGTGGAGCATGAACGTCGACGTCCTCGATGAGTCCGGCCAGGGCGTCGACGTCGTCGCCCTCACCCGGCTGTGCCGCTTCGTCATGCGGCGCATGCGGCTGCACCCGGCCACCGAGCTGACGGTCCGCCTCGTCGACACCGACACCATCGCCGTGCTCAACGAGCAGTGGATGGACAAGAAGGGCCCCACCGACGTGCTGTCCTTCCCGATGGACGAGCTGTCGCCCGGACGGCGCGACCGCGAGCCGGAGGACGAGCCCGAGGGCTACCTCGGCGACATCGCCCTCTGCCCGCAGGTGGCGGCGCAGCAGGCGCCGGCCGCCGGCCACGACGTGTCCGACGAGATCGACCTGCTCACCACGCACGGCATCCTGCACCTGCTCGGCTTCGACCACGCCACGCCCGAGGAGCACGCCGAGATGTTCGGCATCCAGGGTCGGCTGCTGCTGGAGTGGCAGCAGGTCGCGGCGGGCGGGGACGTCGAGGACGGCGTCGTCGAGCCCCGACCGGGCGCCGACGGAGGCAGCCTGCGATGACGGTCGCGATCGTCGCGTCGGTCGTCCTGGCGGTCGCGGCGGGCACGCTGGCGAGCGTCGACGCCGCGCTGTCGTCGTTCTCGCGCGCCCGCGCCGCGGAGCTGCGCGAGGAGGGTCGCGGCGGCGCCGTGCCCCTCGGCCGGATCCTCGAGGACCCCGCACCCGCCCTCAACACGGTGCTGCTGCTGCGGGTGGTCTGCGAGACGGCGGCCGTCGTGCTCGTCGCGCTCGTGGTCGACGACGTCGTCGGCGGGCTGTGGTGGCAGATCGTCGTCGCCGTGGCGATCATGGTCGTCGTCTCCTACGTCCTCATCGGCGTCGGGCCGCGGACGCTCGGTCGCCAGCACTCCGAGGCCGTGGCGCTCGCGTCGGCCGGTCCGGTGCGGCTGCTCACCGCCCTGCTCGGACCGGTGCCCCGGCTGCTCATCGTGCTCGGCAACGCGCTCACCCCCGGTCGCGGCTTCCGTGAGGGACCGTTCGCGTCGGAGGTCGAGGTGCGCGAGCTCGTCGACCTCGCCGCCGCCAGCAGCGTCATCGAGTCCGACGAGTCACGCATGATCCAGTCGGTCTTCGAGCTGGGCGACACGATCGTGCGCGAGGTCATGGTGCCGCGCCCGGACCTCGTGTTCATCGAGCAGTCCAAGACGCTGCGCCAGGCGATGTCGCTGTGCCTGCGCAGCGGCTACTCGCGGGTGCCGGTCATCGGCGAGAACCTCGACGACGTGCTGGGCATGGCGTACCTGAAGGACGTCACGAAGCGGGTCTTCGACAACCACGTCGCGGAGTCGACCGAGCGCATCGACTCCATCATGCGTCCGTGCCTGTTCGTGCCCGACACGAAGCCGGCCGACGACCTCCTCAAGGAGATGCAGGCGCAGCGCACGCACGTCGCGATCGTCGTCGACGAGTTCGGCGGCACGTCGGGCATGGTCACGATCGAGGACATCCTCGAGGAGATCGTCGGCGAGATCACCGACGAGTACGACACCGAGCCCGACGAGCTCGAGAGCCTCTCCGACGGGTCGTACCGGGTGAGCGCCCGCTACGACGTCGACGACCTCGGCGAGCTGTTCGACGTCGACCTCGACGACGAGGACGTCGACTCCGTCGGCGGCCTGCTCGCCAAGCACCTCGGCAAGGTCCCCATCCCCGGCAGCACGGTGGAGGTGGAGGGCCTGCGGCTCGTCGCCGAGGCCCCGAGCGGCCGCCGCAACCGCATCGGACGCGTGCACGTCTCGCGCGTCGACGTCCCGTCCGACCCCGACCCCGTCCCCGGAGGATCCCGTGGCTGACCCCACCCCCGCCCACGCTCTCGACCCGGCTCCCGGACCGGAGGACGCGAAGCTCGCCACCCTGGCCCGCGCCACCCGCGCGCGCACCCAGGCGCCGGCAGGTGCCGCGGTGCGCGACCTCGACGGTCGCACGTACGCCGCGGCCGACGTCGCGCTGGCGTCGCTGCACGTCGGCGCGCTCGACCTCGCCGTCGCCATGGCCGTCTCCTCCGGCGCGCGCGGTCTCGAGGCGGCGCTCGTCGTCGCCGACGCGCTGCCCGACGTCGGTGCGGTGCGCGACCTCGCCGGGGCGGGTGTCCCGGTGTTCCGCGCCGACACGGCCGGCACGGTCGTCGAGGGGACCCTGACGTGACCTTCCGCTCCGGCTTCGCCTGCTTCGTCGGCCGCCCCAACGCGGGCAAGTCGACGCTCACGAACGCGCTCGTCGGCGAGAAGGTGGCGATCACCTCCTCCAAGCCGCAGACCACCCGGCACGCGATCCGCGGGCTCGTGCACCGCGACGACGCGCAGCTCGTCCTCGTCGACACGCCGGGTCTGCACCGTCCGCGCAACACCCTCGGCCAGCGCCTCAACGACATCGTCCGCACCACGTGGGCCGAGGTCGACACCATCGCCATGTGCTTCCCCGCGGACCAGAAGGTCGGGCCCGGCGACCGCTTCCTCGTCGAGGAGCTCGCGAAGATCCGCCGCACGCCCGTGCTCGCCGTGGTCACCAAGACCGACCTCGTCGCCCCCGAGCGGGTGGGGGAGCAGCTGCTCGCGGTCCAGTCGGCCGGTGAGGCGGCCGGTCTCGTGTGGCGCGACATCGTGCCGGTCTCCGCGGTCGCCGGCGACCAGGTCGACCTGCTCGCCGACCTGCTCGTCGCCACGCTGCCCGAAGGTCCGCCCATGTACCCGGAGGGCCAGCTCACCGACGAGCCGGAGGAGACGATCGTCGCGGAGATCGTCCGCGAGGCCGCTCTGGAGGGCGTGCACGACGAGCTGCCGCACTCGATCGCCGTGGTCGTCGAGGAGATGGTGCCGCGCGAGGACCGTCCGGCCGACCGTCCGCTGCTCGACGTCCGGGTCAACGTCTACGTCGAGCGCGACAGCCAGAAGGGCATCGTCATCGGGCGCAAGGGTGCGCGCCTGAAGGAGATCGGCACGGTCTCGCGCACCCAGGTCGAGCGGCTGCTCGGGACTCCCGTCCACCTCGACCTGCACGTCAAGGTAGCGAAGGACTGGCAGCGCGACCCCAAGCAGCTGCGCAAGCTCGGGTTCTAGCCGCGGGTCCTGAAGCCGGTCTCGCCGACCGGCTCCTCCTCCTCGACCGCGACGTCGGTGACCTCCGCGCGCGGTGGCCCCTGGCGGCACCACGCGAGCACGCGCTCGACGGCGGCAGGCTCGCCCTCGAGCACCGCCTCGACCGCGCCGTCGTCGCGGTTGCGCACCCACCCGGCCACGTCGCCGGCGTGCGCCTCACGCTCGAGCGACGCACGGTAGAAGACACCCTGGACGCGGCCGGAGACGACGACGTGGCGACGGATCATGCGCCCACCGTAGGCCCGGGGCACGATGGACGCATGGACCCGGTGACCGCGCTCGAGGAGGTCGCGTTCTGGCTGGAGCGCGCTCGCGCCTCGAGCTACCGCGTGGAGGCGTTCCGGCGGGCCGCCGACGTGCTGCGCGACCGCGACGACGTCGAGCAGCTCGCCCGGGAGGGGCGGCTGCGCTCGCTCGACGGGATCGGCGAGCGCACGGCCGGGGTGGTGCGCGAGGTGGTCGAGGGTCGGGTGCCCGACTACCTCGCCACCCTCCGGGAGGAGGGCGAGGGGCCGCTCGTCGCCGGCGGCGAGCGGGTCCGTGCGGCCGTCCGCGGCGACCTGCACACCCACACGGACTGGTCCGACGGCGGCTCGCCGCTGGAGGTCATGGCCCGGACGGCGGCGCGCCTCGGGCACGAGTACGTCGCGATCACCGACCACTCACCACGCCTGACGGTGGCCAACGGCCTGACCGCGGACCGGCTGGAGGCCCAGCTGGAGCTGGTCGCCGACGTCGACGCGCAGGTGGAGGGCACCCGGGTGCTGTCGGGCATCGAGGTCGACATCCTGAAGGACGGGTCGCTGGACCAGGACCCGGCGCTGCTCGACCGGCTCGACGTCGTGGTGGCGAGCGTGCACTCCGACCTGCGCGCCGACAGCATCGCGATGACGCGACGCATGCTCGCCGCCGTCAGGAACCCGGCGACCGACGTGCTCGGCCACTGCACGGGTCGGCTGGTGGAGGGGGGACGAGGTACTCGTCCGCCGAGCCGGTTCGACGCGCGCCGGGTGTTCGCGGCGTGCGCCGAGCACGACGTGGCCGTGGAGATCAACGCCCGTCCCGAGCGGGCCGACCCGCCGGACGACCTCGTGCGGCTGGCGCTCGAGGCCGGCTGCCTGTTCAGCATCGACTCCGACGCGCACGCCCCCGGCCAGCTCGACTTCCTCGACCACGGCTGTGCGCGAGCTGCCGCTCTGGGCGTGCCGCTCGAGCGCATCGTGACCACCTGGCCACTCGAGGATCTCCTGGCCTGGACCGGTCGCCGGTAGCTCAGAGGCGCGCGGCGAGCGCGGCGGCGTCGCGAGGGGCGACGGCGTCGGCCACGCGGCCGGTGACGTCGTCGTAGACGTCGATCAGCTCGCCGAGCTCGCGCACCATGCGACGGGCACGGGCCTCGCCGTCGCCGCAGTCGGCGCGGCACTCGCCGGCGGCCACGCGGTGCGCGGCAGCCAGGGTCGCCAGCGACCACGCCTCGGGCGCGGTGAGGTCGGGCCCGGCCGCGAAGGCCATGACGCGCGACGCGGTGCGGTGGTGCTCGGCGTGTGCCGGGTCGAGGTCGCCCCCGTGCAGCGATGCGGTGCGGGCGACGTCCCAGGCGGCCGCGACCTCGCGCGCCTGCGCGGCGGCGTCGAGCGCGTCGACGTCGTGCGACGCGAGCAGCAGCTGCGTGTGGTCGGCGTAGCCCTGCACGCTGACGCGCGCCGTCGGGTCGACGAGGCGGAGCACCTGCGCGGCCTGTGCGAGACGTAGCCGGGTGCGCAGCTCGACGGAGTCGTCGCCCGTGCCGAAGAGGCGACCGACCAGCGGCACCAGACGGTGCCGGTCGGCGTCGCTCGCGAGGTCGTTGGCGGTGCGCGCCTCGTGGGCGAGCACCGGGTGGGTGCACTCGGGCCGGTCGCTCCACGGCTCGCCGGCCAGGACCGAGACGTACTCCATGACGCAGGCCTCGCCCGCGTCGGCGTCGTGGGCGCCGGCCGTCAGCGTGGGCAGTCCCTCGGGGAGGTTCATGACCCCATGGTCCCAGGACGGCCCAGCCCCGTCCTGTCGACGGCGCGGCGGCGCCGGTGCGCCGCGACGACCACGACGCCGAGGGCGACGGTGACGA
>NZ_LUNH01000102.1:0-36458 GCF_001628525.1 Aeromicrobium sp. REDSEA-S38_B2
CTGCCGTGCACGGCCACCAGGGTGGCGACGGCGACGCGACGACCCTCGGTCGTCCAGGTGCGGAGCGTGGGGGCGATGTCGAGCACGGACCCAGCCTGCGGGACAAGTGTTTCATCGCGGGGACGGTGGAGAAACGCTCACGAAACACCCTCTTGCGACGATCCCCGGCAGGAGCACGAGAGAGGGAGTCGACGATGAGCGACGAGCAGGACGCGACGTGGCTGGCACTGGCCGTCGACCTCGCCACGCAGAACGTGGCCGAGGGTGGCGGACCCTTCGGGGCGGTGCTCGTGAAGGGTGACGAGCTGGTCGCCACGGGACAGAACCGGGTCACCCGCGACCTCGACCCGAGCGCCCACGCCGAGGTCGTCGCCATCCGCGCCGCGTGCCGGGCGATCGGCGACTTCTCCCTGGCAGGACTGACGTTGTACTCCTCCTGCGAGCCGTGCCCGATGTGCCTGGCGACGTCGCTGTGGTCGCGTGTCGACCGGGTCGTGTTCGCCGCCGACCGCGACGACGCGGCCCGCGGCGGGTTCGACGACCGCGAGTTCTACGAGCTCTTCTCGCGCGACCGTGCGACGTGGGGCACGACGGTCCAGGCGACCC
The DNA here is from genome assembly GCF_001628525.1 of Aeromicrobium sp. REDSEA-S38_B2. Lineage (NCBI taxonomy): Bacteria > Bacillati > Actinomycetota > Actinomycetes > Propionibacteriales > Nocardioidaceae > Aeromicrobium > Aeromicrobium sp. REDSEA-S38_B2. Next base: position 607 of record NZ_LUNH01000102.1, read on the forward strand.
GCACGGCCGACGCGTCGTCGCCCTTCGACGCGTGGCTCAGCCACGCCGCGCGGACGGCCTACTGAGATTTACGCAGGCGTAATGCCGATGCGTCGGGAGCGGAACGCGACGCTCCTAACGTCTCGGTCTGTAACGGGGGTTTCATCGTCAGCAGCGCACGCTGCTCGAGCCAGGGAGTGCCACAGTCATGAACCAGTCCATCCGCCGAGGAACCACCGCGGGTGTCGCCGCGGTGCTCTCGGCCGCCGCCCTCGCCCTGTCCGCGTGCGGCTCGAGCTCTGACTCCGCGGACGAGTCGTCGGGCGACGGCCTCGGAGACGTGACCGTCCAGTTCTCCTGGATCAAGAACGCCGAGTTCGCGGGCGAGTTCATCGCCGACAGCGCCGGCTACTACAAGGACGCCGGGCTCGGGAAGGCCACCTTCCTGGCCGGACCGGTCGCCCAGGAGGAGATCGTCGCCACCGGCAAGGCCGACTTCGGCCTCAGCAACGCCGTCTCGACGGCCTCGGCGATTACCAACTCCGACTTCCCCCTCAAGATCATCGGTGCGACGTACCAGAAGAACCCGTTCTCGATCCTGTCGCTGGCCGACCAGGGCAACATCAAGACGCCGCAGGACCTCATCGGCAAGAAGATCGGCGTCCAGGACCCGAACCTCAGCCTCTTCAAGGCCTTCCTCGCCGCGAACGACATCGACGAGAAGGACGTCGAGATCGTCCCGAACGGCTTCGACGTCGCCCCGCTGGAGGACAAGCAGATCGACGGCCTCGTCGCCTACGTCACCAACGAGTCGCTGCTGGTCAAGAGCCACGGCTTCGACACCGTCGACCTCTCCTTCGCCGACAACAACCTGCCGTTCGTCGCCGAGAGCATCATCACGACCGACGAGACGCTGGAGAAGAAGCCCGACTACGTCAAGGCGTTCCTCGAGGCCGAGATCAAGGGCTGGAAGGACGCCTGCGACGGCGAGGCCGGGTACGAGAAGGGCGCGAAGCTCGCCGTCGACACCTACGGCAAGGACATCGACCCGCCGCTCGAGCTCGACAAGGAGATCGCCCAGGCCAAGCAGCAGTGCGAGCTGCTCGTCAACACCGACGAGACCGCCAAGAACGGCATCTTCACGATCAGCGACGACCTCGTGCAGGCCAACCTGACGTCGCTCAAGGCGGCCGGCATCGACATCTCCGCCGACGACCTCTTCGACCTCGAGCCGCTCAACGAGTTGCTCAAGGAGAAGCCCGAGCTCGTCCAGTGAGGACCGCGTGAGCAACCTGACGACGCCGGCCGGCGGTGGGGCCCTGACGGTCCCCACCGCCGGCACCGGCCTGCACATCCAGGACCTGTCGAAGACGTTCTCCGTCGGACGCAAGGAGGTGGTCGCCCTCACGGACGCCACCCTGCACACGGACAAGGGCAGCTTCCTGTCGCTGCTCGGCCCGTCGGGCTGCGGCAAGTCGACGATCCTGCGCATCCTGGCCGGCCTCGAGAAGCCGACCAGCGGACGCGCGACCGTCGACGGCAAGTCGCCCACCGAGCTGCGCCGCGACCACGAGCTCGGCATCGCCTTCCAGGACTCGGCCCTGCTGCCGTGGCGGTCGGTGGAGTCCAACATCCGCCTGCCGTTCCAGGTCTCGGGCGAGCAGCCCGACGACGCCCTGGTCAAGGAGCTCATCGCGCTCGTCGGCCTGGAGGGTTTCGAGAAGGCCAAGCCCGCGCAGCTCTCAGGAGGCATGCGTCAGCGCGTGTCGATCGCCCGCTCGCTCGTGGTGAAGCCGTCGGTCCTGCTGCTCGACGAGCCGTTCGGCGCGCTCGACGACATGACCCGCCAGCGGCTGAACGTCGAGCTGCTGCGGATCTGGACCGAGAAGCCCGCGACCACGCTCATGGTCACGCACGGCATCTCCGAGGCGATCTTCCTGTCGGACCAGGTGGCGGTCATGAGCCCGCGACCCGGCCGCATCAAGGAGGTCATCGACGTCGACCTGCCGCGCCCGCGCGTGCCGGAGATGATGCGCACGCCGGAGTTCCACGCACTGCACGACCAGGCCTCGGAGCTGCTGTTCGGCGCCGGCGGGGCGGCGGTCGAGTGATGAGCACCCTGTCGCTCTCGCCCGAGCGCACCAGGACGCTCGGGATCGGCGCGGCGGGCCTCGTGGGCACCGTCGCGCTCTGGTGGCTCGTCGCGGCGACCGTGCTCGCGCGCTTCCAGGTGCCGACGCCGGGCGAGGTGCTGTCGACCTTCGCCGACCGCGGCTTCGACTACTACCGCACCGTCTTCTCGATCACGCTCGAGGAGTCGCTGTACGGCTACCTCGTCGGCGTCGCCCTCGCGCTGACCGTCGCCGTGCTCGTGCTGCTCGTGCCGTTCATCGAGCCCATCGTCATGCAGCTCGCCGTCATCACCTACTGCCTGCCCATCGTGGTGCTCGCGCCGATCCTCATCACGGTGCACGAGATCCCCGAGAAGGGCGGACTGTCCGCGACGGCCATCGACCTCGCGGCCGTCTCGGTGTTCTTCACGACCGTCGTCGGCGCCGTGCTCGGGTTCCGCGCGGCCGACCAGGCGACGCTCGACGTCGTCGAGGTCTACGGCGGGAGCCGCCTGCAGCAGCTGCTGCGCGTGCGGGTCGTCGCTGCGCTGCCGGCGCTGTTCACGACGCTGCAGATCGCGGCACCGGCGGCCTTCCTCGGGGCGCTGCTGGGCGAGTACTTCGACCGGCACCTCGAGATCGGCGTCGGACCGTCGCTCATCCTCAGCCAGAACAACCGGGAGACCGCGCTCGCGTGGTCGCTCGGCATCGGCTGCGCGCTCGTGTCGGGCCTGGCGTACGCCCTGCTCGGGCTGCTCGGTCGCGTCGTGGCGCCGTGGTCGCGGGGAGCGGCCTCATGAGGGTCCTCGCCGTCGCCCGGCCCCTGCTCACCATCCTCGTCGTGCTGGCCGCGACGATCGGCGCCTGGTACGCGCTCGTCACCCTCACGGGCGTCAGCGACCTCACCACCCGGCTGCCGCAGGACGTCATCGCCTACCTGTTCACCGAGGACGACGCCGCCGCGAACCGCGCCGAGGTGCTCGGTGCGCTCGGCCAGACCGTCATCGACGCCGGGATCGGCTTCGTCGCCGGGCTGAGCGCCGCGTTCGTGCTCGCGACGGTCATGGTGCTGTGGTCGGGCGTCGAGGCGGCCACCATGCCGGTCGTCATGATCGTGCGCACCGTGCCGCTCGTGGCCCTCGCGCCGATCATCACCCTGCTGTTCGGCAACGGGTTCTGGTGCGTCGCGGTGATGAGCGGCATCGTCGTGCTGTTCCCGGCGCTCGTGAACATCGCGTACGGGCTGCGGTCGGTGACGCCGCAGATGCACGACGTGGTGACCGTCTACGGCGGCTCGTCGTGGGACGTCATGCGTCGGGTCGCGTTCCCGACGGCGCTGCCGTCGATCTTCGCCGCCATCCGGATCTCGGTGCCGGCCGCCATCACCGGCGCGCTGATCGCCGAGTACTTCACGACGACCGACAGCGTCGGCAAGGCGGTCAACCAGGCGCTGGCGCTCTACCAGTACGACAAGCTCTGGTCGCTCGTCGTCGTGGTCACGCTCGTCTCCGTGATCGGCTACGCCCTCGCGCAGCTGGCCGAGACCTTCGTGCTGGCGCGGTACGGCCGCAACGCCGGCCGCGCCTGACCCCCTCCCCCCCCCGCCGCGCCTGCTCGTTTACGTGGGGCCCCACGTCAACGTGCGGTTGGGGCGGGTGTCTGCGGTGGGGGAGCTGGTTTGGGTGGGGCCCCACGCAAGCGTGCGGTTGGGGCGGGTGTTTGCGGTGGGGGGAGCTGGTTTGGGTGGGGCCCCACGCAAACGTGCACTCGACGGCCAGGCGCATACTGGGGCGAGTGAGCGCGACGACGAGACGAGGGCCGGTCGCCGTCTGGCTCACCGGCCTGTCGCTGTACTTCCTCGCCGTGTTCCACCGCTCGTCGCTGGCGGTCGCCGGGCTGGCCGCGACGGAGCGGTTCGGCATCTCCGCCGCCCAGCTGTCGACGTTCGTCATGCTGCAGCTCGTCGTCTACGCCGGCATGCAGATCCCCGTCGGGCTCCTGCTCGACCGGTTCGGGCCGCGCCGCATCCTCACCATCGGCGTGGTCGTGCTGACCCTCGCCCAGGCGGCGTTCGCGCTCGCCGACACCTTCGCCGTGGCGCTGGTGGCGCGCGTCTTCGTCGGGCTCGGCGACGCGATGACCTTCGTGTGCGTGCTGCGGCTCGTCACCACCTGGTTCCCGTCGCGACGCATCCCGCTCGTCACCCAGCTCACCGGCGTCCTCGGCCAGCTCGGCGCGCTCGTCGCCGCCGTGCCGATGACGTGGGCGCTGCGTGAGCTCGGCTGGACGCCCACCTACCTCGCGGCAGCCTCGCTCGGGCTGGTGCTGCTGGTCGTGCTGCTCGTCGTCGTGCACGACGAGCCCGGCTCGCCTCGCGTGCTCGGGGCGCCCCTGTCGTGGACGACGGTCCGCAGCAGCCTGGCCGCGTCGTGGCGCCACCCCGGCACACGGCTCGGCTTCTGGGTCCACTTCACGACCCAGTTCAGCGCGACGACCCTCGGCCTGCTGTGGGGCTACCCCTTCTTCGTGCGCGGCGAAGGTCGCACGTCGGCGCAGGCGGGCGCCCTGCTGACCATCCTCGTGCTCGCCGTCATGGTCGCGGGGCCCGTGCTCGCGTGGGCCATCACGCGCGACCCGTGGCACCGCTCGACGATCGTGCTGGGCATCGTCGGCTCCATCGTCGCCGTCTGGACGGTGGTGCTCGCGTGGCCGGGCACCGCCCCGAGCTGGCTGCTCGTGCTGCTGGTCGTGGTCGTCGGCGTCGGCGGCCCCGCGTCGATGGTCGGGTTCGACCTCGGCCGCTCCTTCAACCCGCCCGACCGCCTCGGTGCGGCCACGGGGATCATCAACCAGGGTGGCTTCGTGGCGTCGCTGCTGCTCGTCGTGGCCATCGGGCTCGTGCTCGACTGGCGCACGCCCGGGGCCAGCACCGACTACGCGCCCGGAGCGTTCCGGTGGGCGATGTCGGTGCAGTACGTCCTCTGGGCGGTCGGCCTCACCCAGATCTGGCGCTACCGCCGCCGCACGCGCGCGCAGCTGCTCGCCGAGGACCCCGACGCGCGCGAGCACTGGCGCGGTCGGCTGGCCTGACCCGACCACTCAGGCACGAGAGCGGGGCGTCGCGGACCGCACGGATCCAGCGCCGAGGACGGTCGCGCCGCTCAGACCTCGAAAGTGACGCCGGTGGCCTGCTCCGTCGCCGCCCAGAGGTCGCGGGCGAGCTGCTCGTCGCGCGCCCAGCGCGTCATGCCCGCGATCACCGGGGCGCCGCGGGTACCGCCGAGCGACGCCGGGCCCACGTACTCCCCGCCGGTGAAGGTCGGGTCGGTCGCGGCCCGCAGGCTCGGCAGCGCTCCCGCGGCGGCCGACTGGCTCGCCAGTGCCGACACCTGCTGCACGACCGTGCCGAGGAACGGGTTGCCCATCGCCACGCCGGTCTTCTGCAGCTCGGTGCGGGCGAAGCCCGGGTGCGCGGCCGTGCTGACGACGGCCTTCCCCGCGGACTTCAGGCGACGGTCGAGCTCGAGCGCGAACGAGAGGTTCGCGAGCTTGGACTCCGCGTAGGACACCCACCGGCGGTACGTGCGCGGCGAGCCCTCCGGGGTCAGCGAGCGCAGGTCGATCCCCTTGGCCTGCAGGTGCGCGAGCGACGACACGGACACGACGCGGGCGTCGTCGGCGAGCAGCGGCCACACCTGCGCCGTCCACGCGAAGTGCCCGACGTGGTTCGTGCCGATCTGCAGCTCGAAGCCGTCGGCGGTCGTGCTGTACGGCGGGATCATGATGCCGGCGTTGTTCACGAGCACGTCGACCCGGTCGTGCCGCGAGCCCAGCTCCTCGACCGCCCGCCGGACGTCGGCGAGGTCGGCCAGGTCGAGCGACAGCACCTCGACGTCGACGTCGGGCAGCTCCTCGCGCAGCCGGGCGAGCGTGTCGTCGGCCTTCTGCGGGTTCCGCGCGGTGACGGTCAGGCCCGCGCCGGCCCGCCCCAGCTCGAGAGCGGTGTGGAACCCGAGCCCTCCGGTGACACCGGTGACGACGGCCCGCTTCCCGCCCAGGTCGGGGATGTCCTGCGTGCTCCAGCTCATGGGACGAACCGTATCCGCCCCGGGCACGCAGCGCCGATCCTATGATCCGGACGTGCGCAGGATCATCGTCGTCGCGACCGTCGCCCTCGCCGCCCTGGGCGGGTTCACGGTCGGGCTGCTCGCCGCGCCCGGCGACGCCCGCCCCGAGGCGGCTCAGGGCGACGCCGCCCGCGGCGCACGCGTGAGCGTCACGTACCCCGACGTCGCCGACCGCTGGCAGGGCTGGCAGGACCGGGTGCGCGCCAGCGGCGTCCTCGAGGACGCCGCCCGCGACCTGCGCGCGACGGTCAGCCTGCCGAGCCCCCTCGTCGTCGAGGTGACGACCTGCAAGGACGGCACGGGGTACCTGGCCGGCGAGGGTCGGATCGAGCTGTGCCTGCAGGACGTGCGCGACAGCGACGCCGAGCTGGAGGAGGCCGGGGCCGACGACGTCGACGCCACCCTCGAGGGCATCTGGCGCGAGACGTTCTTCCACGAGGCGGGGCACGCGGTGATCGACCTGCTCGACCTGCCGTTCACGGGTCGCGAGGAGGACGTCGCCGACCAGTTCGCGGCGTGGCGCCTCGCCGAGGCCGGTGACGACGAGGCGACCGGCGCGCTGCTGTCGTCGGCGTACGAGTACCAGCTGCTCGCGGCGGCGTACGAGGCCGACCCGACCGACGAGCACACGTCCGACGCCGCCCGCGCCGTGAACTACCTCTGCTACCTGTACGGCTCGGACCCCGACACGTGGTCCGGGCTGGTCGACGACGACCCGCTCACGCAGGACCGGGCCGACCAGTGCACCGACGAGTGGGACCGGCTGCGCGTCGGCTGGCGCGACCTGCTGGCCGAGGCGGGTGCGCTGCGCTCCTGACCGGCAGCGGTCAGAAGGTGACGGCCATCTGCTCGAGGACGCGGTGGGCGAGGTCGGTGTCGCCGCTCACCGCGACCTCGACCGCGCCCGGGCGGCGACGTCCTGCGGCCAGCACGGCGAAGGCGTCGGACGTCAGGGTGAGGGTGGCAGTGGGGGAGTCCGGCACGCCGGGGCGGGCGCGGCCGTCGTCGCCGACCGTCGCGCCCACCTGCAGGGCGATCGGGCCGGTGAGGTCCCAGAGGACTGACGTGCCGGCCGTGGCGCCGACCTTCTTGCCGAGCACGAACGGCATGGCGGCGGCGAACGTGTGCGTCGTGACGTGCGCGCCCGCCGAGTCGAGGTTGCCCGGCCGGTCGACCGCGCGGCGCACGTCCTGCTCGTGGCACCAGACGTCGACGGTGCGGTTGCGCAGCATCGTGTCCCACGTCCAGCCGACACCGGCGGGCGTGTGCTCGGCGCGGGCCGTGGGGTCGTCGGGCAGCGCGCCGCCGAGCCGCTCCGCGCGGACGTCGACGCTGCGGCGCAGCTCGTCCAGCACCTGCTCGCGCGTGAGGCCGCGCCGCGACTCCACCCCGGCCTCCGTGTACACCGACGCGATGCCGCCGGCCGACGCCGTGGTGGGGGCCTCGTCGACCACGTGCCCCGCGGTGACGGCCTCGAGGTGCGCCAGGTGGGCGGCGACGTCGGCGACCGTCCAGCCCGGCAGGTCGGTGGGCGTCGACCATGCCGCGTCGTCGAGCTCCTCGAGCAGGGCGATCGTGTCGCGGACGCTGGCCAGCCAGGCGTCGACGTAGGTCTGCAGCATTCAGTCCTCCAGGGTGCGCTTGCGTCGGGTCCACCAGGTCGCCAGCGCGAGCGCGACGGCGACGGCAGCGGCGATCCAGGCGATGCCCGCGCCGTTGCGGGTGCGGTCGAGGAAGCCGTCGGCGACGGCCACCCGGTAGGTCGCGGCGTCGGCGGCGCGGTCTTTCGGCGTGCAGCGGACCGCGACCTGGTCCGATCCCTCACGCTCGAACGCGATGAGGTACCAGGTGGAGCCGTCCTGCGGGACGCGCAGGTCGATCGGGGCGTCCTCGAGCGTCACCGGCTCGGCGCCCTTGGCGGGCCCGGTGGCGGTGCACGTGACGTCGCGCTCGGGCTGGCGGACGTCGGTGAAGACGGCGAGCGAGGCGCCCTTGGCGTCGACTCGCTCGGTCAGGTTCTGCAACGTCGCGTCGCGGACGTGGTCCCACGCGCCGGCCGCGACGACGGCCGAGGCCATCCATCCGCCGATCGCGAGCAGGAACGCCGCGAGGTACCACAGCGGGCTGGTCAGACGCACCCGCTCACTCTGGCACACGGCACGGTGCCGGTCAGGTCGGCCACGCGCGACGGCTTGACCGCGGGCGGCGGAAGGAGGACGCTGGACCCCGCTAGTTGAACCTTCACCTTTCTCAAGGAGCTCCCATGGACGAGGTCTTCCTCATCTCCCGCATCCTCTTCGCCTACCTCGTCATCGGCTCGGGCATCGGTCACCTGACGGCGACCGGCGCGATGGCCGGCTACGCCGAGTCGCGCGGTCTCTCCAACGCCAAGGTGCTCGTCCAGGTCAGCGGCGTCGCGCTGCTCGCCGGCGGCGTCTCGGTGCTCCTCGGCATCTGGGGCGACGTCGGCGCCCTCGGGCTCGCGATCCTGCTGCTCGTCACGGCCGTGCTCATGCACGCGTTCTGGAAGGAGAGCGACGCCCAGGCCAAGCAGATGGAGATGGTCGCCTTCAACAAGAACGTCGCCCTGGCCGGCGGTGCGCTGGCGCTGTTCGTGATCCTGTCGACCGACTTCGCGCCCTACACGCTCACCGGCGCGCTCATCAACTGGTGACGACGCGGGGCTGACGAGACACGCTCGGGGCGTCCACGAGACGCTCCAGCACGAGGGCGAGCGGCGGCCACGTCGCTCGCCCTCGGCGCGTCCAGACGTACGCGCGCATCGTGACGCCGGGGTCGTGGAACGGGACCACCGTCACGCCGTCGCGCGGACGGCGCCAGAGCGGCAGCATCCCGACGCCGAGGCCCGCCACCACCAGGTCCTCGACGAGGTCGAGGCTGTCGGACAGGTGCTCTCGTGGGACTCGCGCTGCTCGTGCCCGTGGTCCCGTTCGCGCTGGAGATGCTGGCGCTGCGGCGGCTCACGACCGCCGCCTTCGGGACGCTGATGTGCCTGGAGCCGGCGATCGCCCTGGTCGTCGGGCTCGTCGCGCTCGACCAGGTGCCGGACGTGGGCGCCGTGCTGGGCCTGGCCTGCGTGGTCGCGGCCGGCGTGGGTGCGACCCGGTCGGGTGGCCGGGCGCCCGTGCCCTCGGCCTGAGCCGCACCCACGACGAAGCCCCCGCCCGGTCCCGGGCGGGGGCTTCGTCGTGGTGGTCGGTGCCGACGGCTCAGAAGGCCGCCTCGTCGAGCTCCATGATGCTGGCGTCGACGTTCTCGGCCATCGCGCGCTCGGCGGTCAGGCGGGGGAGCACGGTGCGCGCGAAGAACGACGCCGCCGCGACCTTGCCCTCGTAGAACGCCTTCTCCGAGCCCGTCGCGCCCTCGTCGAGCTTGGCCAGCGCCACCTCGGCGCCGCGCAGCAGCAGCCAGGAGACCACGAGGTCGCCGAGCACGTAGACCAGACGCGTCGTGTTCAGGCCGACCTTGTAGAGGTTCTTCAGGTCGCCCTTCTCGTCGGCCGGGTTGCTGGCCATGAGGTCGGTGAACGCGGCGCCGAGGATCGCCTGGGCGTCGTCGAGGCCGGTCGCGAGCAGCTCGCGCTCGACCTTGAGGCGACCGTTGCCGGCCTCGCTCTTCACGAACTCGCCCACCTGCTCGGCGAGGTAGCCGATGGCGCGGCCCTTGTCCTTCACGATCTTGCGGAAGAAGAGGTCCTGGCCCTGGATGGCGGTCGTGCCCTCGTAGAGCGTGTCGATCTTGGCGTCACGCACGTACTGCTCGATCGGGTAGTCCTGCAGGAAGCCCGAGCCGCCGAACGTCTGCAGCGACTCGGTGCCCAGCAGCACCCAGGAGCGCTCCGAGCCGTAGCCCTTGACGATGGGGAGCAGGAGGTCGTTGACCGACTCCTCGAGCGACGCGTCCTCGCCGGACTCCGCCTTCTGCATGATCGCGTCCTGCCAGGTCGTCGTGTAGAACACGAGCGAGCGCAGGCCCTCGGCGAAGGCCTTCTGGGTCATGAGCGAGCGGCGGACGTCGGGGTGATGCGTGATCGTCACGCGCGGCGCGGTCTTGTCGGCGGCCTGCGTGAGGTCGGCGCCCTGGACGCGCTCCTTGGCGTACTCGAGCGCGTTGAGGTAGCCCGACGACAGCGTCGCGATGGCCTTGGCGCCCACCATCATGCGGGCGTTCTCGATGACGCGGAACATCTGGTTGATGCCGTCGTGCACCTCGCCGAGCAGCCAGCCCTTGGCCGGCTCGCCGCCACCGGTCGACGGGTCGCCGAAGGTGACCTCGCACGTGGTGGAGACCTTGATGCCCATCTTCTTCTCGACGTTCGTGACGTAGGCGCCGTTGCGCTCGCCGGTGAGCTCGCCGGTCTCGTGGTCGAAGTGGATCTTCGGGACGAGGAACAGCGATAGACCCTTGGTGCCGGGGCCGCCGACGCCCTCGACGCCCTGGGGACGCGCGAGGACGAGGTGCATGATGTTCTCGCTCATGTCGTGCTCGGCCGAGGTGATGAACCGCTTGACGCCCTCGATGTTCCAGGAGCCGTCCTCGTTCGGGTAGGCCTTGGTGCGGCCCGCGCCGACGTCGGAGCCCGCGTCGGGCTCGGTGAGCACCATCGTGGCGCCCCACTGGCGGTTGGTCATGAACTCGGCGATCTTCTTGTCGCGCTCGGTGCCGTTCTCGAACACGATGCGCGCGAAGGCCGGGCCGGCGGAGTACATCCAGATGGGCGGGTTCGCGCCGAGCACGAACTCACCGATCGCCCAGATGAGCGAGGAGGGGGCCTTCTGGCCGCCGAGCTCCTCGGGGACCTGCAGACGCCACCACTCGGCGTCCATCCAGGCCTTGTAGCTCTTGGCGAAGGCGGGGTTCATGGTGACCGTCATCGCCTTGGGGTCGTAGACGGGCGGGTTGCGGTCGGAGTCCTCGAAGGAGGGGGCGAGGTCCTCGCGGGCCAGCCGCTCGGTCTCGGCGAGGATGCTCTTCGCGGTGTCGAGGTCGAGCTCCTCGAACGCACCGGTGCCGAGGACGTCCTGGCGTCCGAACAGCTCGAAGAGGTTGAACTCGACGTCGCGCAGGTTGCTCTTGTAGTGGCTCATGACTGCCTGTTCCTGGATCGGGGGTGCGGTGTCCGGTGCACACGTGTTACCGACGGGTGCTACCGGCAGGTAACTTCAAGTATCCGCAGATGAGGGGCCCGACACAAGTCCCGGGGGCCGACTCGTGCGTCACGCGGGTCGACCGACCTCCGTGCGCCGGTCAGCGGGACAGGTGGGGGACGAGCCCGACGACGCCGTGCAGGTCGTCGACGACGTGGTCGGCGCCCGCCGCGCGCAGCTCGTCGGGGCTGCACGGACCGGTCGGCACGGCGACCCCGACGACGTCGGCCGAGCGGCACGCCTCCATGTCGTGCACGTGGTCGCCGACGTAGGCAGTGACGCCACGGGCGCGGAACACGTCGGCCTTGCCCTCGCGCCACACCTCGCCGACGACGTCGAGGTCGATCGCGAGGTGCTCGAGGTGCAGGGCGGCGTTGCGCCCGTTCTTGCCGGTGACGACGAAGGCCTCGCCGCCGGCGTCGAGCACGGCCTGCACGGCCTCGCGCGCGCCGGGGAGCAGCGCCACGCGCGGGATCGCCAGGTCGGGGTAGAGCGCGCGGTAGCGGTCGGCGACCTGAGGGACCTGTTCGGGCTCGAACCAGTGCGCGAGCTCGGCCTCGAGGGGCGGTCCGAGGCGCGACGTGACGAGGTCGACGTCGATGAACGTCCCGGTCTCCTCCGCGAGGGCCCGGTAGGTGGCGCCGATGCCGGGCCGGGAGTCGACGAGCGTCATGTCGAGGTCGAAGCCGACGACGAGGCGGGTCACGGGCCGAGACTAACGAACGCCGCCACCGGCGTCGGGGGAGCGTCGGTGGCGGCGTGCGTGGGCCCGGAGGTCGCGCCGGGCGGCGGGTGACCCGGCCGGGGCGTCGGGACCTGGCCGGGTCGGGGGCCGTCGGTCGCGGGGACCGACGGCGGGTCTCAGAAGCGCTGGATGGTCGGGATCCGGCCGTAGCCGTCGCGCGAGACGAGGTAGGCGGACTTGGTGACACCGACGGTGACGACGACGGCGCCGAGCACGGCGAGAGCGATCATGGGGGGCCTCCTCGAAGGGGGTGGGGACGAGCTGACACGCCCATGGTCGCGCGGGTAACTGTCAAGGACAAGCGAAGAGAACTACATGTAACGTGTAGCATCACTACATGGACGTGCGGCGACTCATGGTTCTCAGGGAATTGTCGGAGCGGGGCTCCGTAGGCGCCGTCGCCGATGCGATGAGGGTCACACCGTCGGCGGTGTCGCAGCAGCTCAAGGCGCTGGAGAAGGAGGCCGGCTACCCCCTCGTCGAGCCGTCCGGGCGGGGCGTGGCGTTGACCGAGGCGGGGCGTGCGCTGGCCCGCGCGGCCACCGACATCGCGGTCGCCATCGAGCGGGCCGAGGGCGAGTGGCGCGCGTTCATGGAGCAGCCGGCCGGCCGCGTCACGCTGGTGACCTTCCCGACGGGTGGGGAGATGCTGCTGCCCGGGCTGCTGACCAGGATGGCCGAGCGGCCCGACGTCGAGCTGGTGTGCACCGACACCGAGGACCCCGACGCCGTCGGCGACCTGACCGCCGACCACGACGTGGTGCTGTCGGACTCGCCCACGACGTCGGCCGCCTGGCACGACCGCGGCCTGCAGGTCGTGCCGCTGATGAGCGAGCCGCTCGACGTCGCGCTGCCGCAGGACCACCCGCTCGCCCGCAAGGCGAACCTGTCGCCGCGCGACGTCGTCGACGAGACCTGGATCGGCGTCCCGCCCGGCTACCCCTTCGACCGGGTCCTCGAGCAGGTGGTGGTCGCGACCGGCCAGCCCGTGCAGGTCGCGCAGCGCTTCGCCGACAACGGTGTCGTCGAGGCGATGGTCGCGGGCGGGCACGGCCTCGCGATCCTGCCGCGCTTCACGACGCGCGAGCACGGCAACGGCCTGGTGACCCGCCCCCTGCTCGGCGTCCGCGCCCGCCGTGAGATCTCCGCCGTCCTGCGCCCTGACCGCTTCGAGCGCCCCTCCGTCCGCCTCGTCGTCCAGGCCCTGCGCGAGGAGGCGCGCCTCGTCGCCGACGCCCACGGCGCCGCGTGAGCGGAGATTCCCAGGTCGACCTGGGAATCTCCCCACCAGGCACGGGAATCTCAGCCGAGCACGGAGAGCAAGCCGTGCGCGGCTGGGATTCCCAGGCCGACCTGGGAATCCATCCCCGACCGTCAGTCCTTCGCGAACCGCGCGGCGAAGCGCTCGAACTCCGGGCTCGACAGCGACTCCGCCTGGAACTGCGCCTCGACGTCGAGCGACGTGGCCGCGTCCGACGTCGCCGCGACGCGCAGCGACTGCTTGACGTGCGCCATGAGCGTCGGATTGCGCTCGCACCAGCCGAGTGCGACGTCGCGGGCGCGGGTCTGGGCGTCGTCGGCGATCTCCTGGGCGATGCCGAGGCGCAGTGCATCGTCGGCGCCGATGACGTCGCCCGCGTAGAGCGCGGCGGCGGTGTTGGCCGAGCCGATCCGTTGCGTCAGCATCCACGTGCAGCCGCCGCCGGGGTGCAGGCCGATCTGTGTGAACGTCGGCCCGAACCCGGCCCGTGGCCCGGCGACGATGACGTCGCAGGCGAGGGCGATGTTGAGGCCGGCGCCGACCGCGGGTCCGTGCACGGCCGCGATGGTGGGGATCGCGAGGTCGCGGATCGGCAGGAACGACGCGTAGACCTTCATGAGGTGCTCGCGCAGCTCGTCGACGGGCCGGGTGCGGTCGCCGAACAGGTTGGTCACGTTCGCGCCGGAGCAGAACGCGCGTCCCGCGCCGGTCACGAGCAGCGCGCGGGCGTGCTCGTCGGCCGCCACGGTGGCCACCGCGTCGCGCAGCTCGTCGAGCAGGGGCCAGTCGAGGGCGTTGAGCCGCTCCGGGTCGTTCAGCGTGATGGTCCGCAGCGGACCGTCGGACTGCAGCAGCACGAAGGACATGCGGGCACGGTAGCGGCCGGCGCTACAGGGCGCGTCGCACGACCTCGGCCATGCCGGCGTACCCGCGGTCGTTGGGGTGGAAGCGGTCCTCGGCGAGACGTCCCCGCCAGTCGCGCATGTGCGGCACGCGGAAGTCGGCCACGCGGATCTCGCCGCGGCGGGCCCGGGCGTCGACGACCCGGTTGAAGGCGACGGCCGAACGCTGCAGGCCCGGCTGCGTCGCCACGACCGTGCCGCGCGGGACGGCGTCGAGCAGCTGCTCGGTCGCGGCCGGCAGGCGGCGGCTCCAGCGCGGGCTCATGAGGTCGTTGTTGCCGATGAGCAGGGTCACCAGCGCGACCTCGTGCCCGAGGGCACGCACCTGCTCGAGTGCGGGGAGCTGGCGGTCCAGGACGTCGAGCACGCGCGCGCCGTTGAACGACAGGTTGAGCACCGCGACGTCGCGCAGGGCCGACGGCGGGTCGCCGGCCAGCTGGCCCACCCAGCCGCGGTCGGGCGCGCTCGCGCCGATGCCCTGGGTCATCGAGTCGCCGAGCGCGACCCACAGCGGACGACCGGAGCCGAGGGCGCGACGGTTCGCGTCCTCCCACCAGCGCGCGTAGGGCTCGACCTGCTCCATCACGCTGCGGACGCCGGGCAGGACCAGCGCCAGCTTGGAGACCACCGGGCCGGGCGGTCGTCCGCTGAGGTTGGAGTACTCGAACGTCGTCACGCGCCCAGTGAACCAACGGGCCCGTGGTCGCGCAGGTCGCGTGAGCGGGCTCACGGCTCCAGCAGACCTCGGAGACCAGAGGTTTTCGCGCAGGTCATGCCGACGAAACACCGACTGTGTTTCATCGTAGGCAACAAAGTTTCGTCGCAAGAATCAACGATCTGGAGGGTGTCATGACCGCCGACACGCAGACCGCCACGTCCGTCCCACCTTTCCGCGTGACCGCGGACGGCCACGTCGGGCTGCCTCCCATGAACGTCGGCAGCACGCTCGGCTTCATCGGCGACGTCTACGAGAACCCCGACGACAGCGTCATGTGCTCCGGGTACTTCGAGCTGCTGCACACCGACGCGCCGCTCGAGTACGTCTACGACTACGACGAGATGAAGGTCGTGCTCGAGGGCGAGCTCCACCTCGTCAACCTCGACACCGGGCAGGAGCTCGTCGCACGCCGTCACGACGCGATCTTCTTCCCGCGGGGCTCGCGCATCGGGTTCAGCACGCCCGACCGCGCCCTCGCCTTCTACACCGGGCACCGCGACGCGAGCCTGCTGTGAATCCAGCCCTCGAGCTCACCAGCGTCCCGGCGTGGGCGGTCCAGCCGTTGACGCCGCCGTGCGACCCCACCGCGACGGCGTGCACGGCCGTGGCCGTCGGACCTGACGCCGTCGACGTCGCGACCACGTGGCTCGCCGGGGCCGTCGCGCAAGGACGTCTGCACGCCGTCGCCGACACCGACGAGGCGCTGGCCGTGGTCGACGCCGAGCTCGCCGAGGCGCGGGTCGGCTGGCGACTCCTGGTGGCCGGTCCGCTGACGGCGGTCCTGCCGCTGCGCGCCCACGCCCTCGCCGGCGGCCTCGTCGACGCCGAGCTCGCGGTGGCCACCACGAGCACCGAGGAGCTGCCCGTCGCGTGCGCCCACTGCGCTGCCGTCACCTCGGCCCCCACGCACGTCGGGGGCGTCGTCGCCTGCACTGGGTGCGAGCGACGGCTCGTCGTGCACCACCACGTCTCCCGCCGGCAGGGGGCCTTCCTCGGCTTCCAGGTCGACGCTGAACGGTGGGAGACGGGGCAGTGGGAGCAGGGGCAGTGGGAGGAGGGGGCGTGAGCGCGGCCCTCGACCTCGTCGTGGCCGCCGTCGACGACACCGTCCCCGGCGTCCGATCGGTGCGGCTCGTCCGGCCCGACGGCGGAGCCCTGCCCGGGTACACGCCCGGCAGCCACGTGGTGGTGACCTGCGGACCGCCGGGCTCGACCGCGAACGCCTACTCGCTCACCGGCGACTCCGTCGCCCCGCGCGCCTACACGATCTCGGTGCTGCGCCTCGACGCCGGCCGCGGCGGCTCGCGCTGGGTGCACGCCCTGACCACCGGCGACCGGGTGGAGGTGACGCCGCCCCGCTCGGCGTTCCCGCCCGTGCTCGCCGCGCGTCGGCACCTGCTCGTGGCCGGCGGCATCGGGGTCACCCCGATCCTGTCGCACCTGCGCAGCGCAGTGCGGTGGGGACGCGACGTCGAGGTGCTGTACGCGCACCGACCCGGCGCGGCGGCCCACCTCGACGACCTGCGCGACCTCGCCGGCGACGCCCTCACCTGCCTCACCGACCGGAGCGCCCTCGGCGACCACCTCGAGCGCCGCCTCGCCGACCAGCCGGTCGGCACCCATCTCTACACGTGCGGCCCGGCCGGGTTCATGGACACCGTCACGCTGGCCGCCCGACGTCTCGGCTGGCCCGACGAGCGCATCCACGTGGAGCACTTCGGCGTCGACGACCTCGACCCCGGCGAGCCGTTCGAGGCCGTCCTCCGGGCGTCGGGACGCACCGTCCCCGTCCCGTCGGGCACCAGCCTGCTCGACGCGCTCGAGGGCGCCGGGCTCGCGGTGCCGAACCTGTGCCGGCAGGGCGTCTGCGGCGAGTGCCGGGTGCCCGTGGCCGCCGGCACGCCGCTGCACCGCGACCTCGTCCTCACCGACGCCGAGAAGGCCGCCGCCGACACGCTCCTGTGCTGCGTGTCGCGGGCCGCCGACGACCGACTGGAGCTCGACCTGTGACCCAGCGTGGACCGCGCCCTCGTCGCGGGCTTCCCGTTCCCGTTCCCCACCGACCGCTACCGGTACTCCACCAACGTCGAGCCGGCGCCGCGCGCCGTCAGCACGCCCGCCGGGCAGTGGGGCGCGAGCCTCGTCGACGTCGACGGCGAGTACCACCGCGAGCTGGCCGAGCGCGCCGTCGTCCTCGAGCGCGACCCGAGCCGCTACGCGGTGCTCGACCACATGGCACCGGCCTGCTGGGACACGATGCTCACGCTCATGCGCGAGCTGGCCGCCGCCTACCCCGACGTCATGAGCCTCGACGGCGACGGACCGTCGTACGTCTGGACCAACCGGCTCCTCGACGTCGAGCAGCCCTTCACGTACGCGCAGCCGTCGACGCTGCCCGACGAGCCGCTGCGCTACGTCGCCTCCCAGGTGCAGGAGGATCTCGTGCTGCTCGACCAGCGCGACGGCGACCTGTGGGGCGACGCCGGCCTGGTGACGTCCGCCGCCGACTGGTCGTTCGGCTTCGACGTCGGCATGTCGTTCTTGGAGATCCACGGCCCCGTGCCGCGCCTGCGCGAGACCGGCGTCATCACCCGCGCCCGCGAGTTCATCATGCGGCTCCAGCCGGGCGCGCCGTACCGGCGGACGAACTGGACGCTCACCGTCGGACGCCGGCTCGACGTGTCGACCGAGCGGTACCCCGAGTGGGGGCCGGACCGGCCGCGCATGCTGACCGTCGACGACGTGACGTTCGGCCGCGAGGTGCACCTGCGCACCGAGGTGCAGCACCTGGTGCGCCTCGAGGAGTCCGGCGCGGTGCTGTTCCTCATCCGCACCTACCTGCTGCCGTTCGAGGAGCTCGCACGTGTGGAGCCGTGGCGGGCCACCACGGCGGCCGTGCTGGCCGACCTCCCCGACGACATCGCCGACTACAAGGGCATCGCCGGCTACCGCGACCGCGCCGTCGACTGGCTGCACGCGCACGCGCCCTGAACCCCCGACCCCGGACCGGCCCCCCGGTCCGGCGCGACGTCCCGCCCGGGGCGTCGTCACCACCCCCCACCCGAGGAGGTCTGTCGATGACCGCAGCCGACGTGGCGTGGATGCTCGCCGCATTCGCCGTCGTCCTGATCATGTTCCCCGGCATCGCGCTGTTCTACGGAGGCATGGTCGGGCCGAGGAACGCCCTGAACATGCTGATGATGTGCATGAGCACGCTCGCCGTCGTGTCCGTCCTGTACGTGCTCTACGGCCACGGCGTGGTCGTCGGCGACAGCCTCGGCGGCTGGCGCGTGATCGGCGACCCGCTGCAGCACCTGGGCTGGACGGGCATCTACGACGATCCCGGTGACGGGTCGATCGTCGACCCCTACTGGTTCTCCTTCTACGTGCTGTTCGCCGCGATCACGGTCGCGATCGTCGCGTCGGCGGCCGTCGGACGCATGAAGTTCTCCGCGTGGCTCGTGTTCTCGGGCGTGTGGCTCACGCTCGTGTACCTCCCGCTGGGCCACCAGGTGTTCGCGTTCGACGGCGAGGACACGAAGGGCGGCTGGCTGCGCAACGTCGTCCAGCTGCACGACTACGCGGGCGGCACGGCCGTGCACATGTCGGCCGGCTTCGGGGCGCTCGCCCTGGCGCTCGTGCTCGGCAAGCGTCGCACGGTGCAGATGCGTCCGCACAACCTGCCGATCGTGCTCGTCGGTGTCGGCATGCTGTGGATGGGCTGGATCGGCTTCAACGGCGGCACCGCCGGCGGCGCCAACTTCCTCGCCCAGTTCGCGATCATGTCGACGCTGCTCGCCGGCTGCACCGGCATGATCGGCTTCTGCCTCGTCGAGCGGCTGCGCGACGGGCACGCCACCACCCTCGGGATGTGCTCGGGCGTGATCGCCGGGCTCGTCGGCATCACCCCGTCGGCGGACGCCGTCGACGCGCTCGGTGCGCTGTTCGTCGGGTTCGCGTCGGGCGCGGTCGTCGCGTGGGCGGTCACGTGGAAGTCGCGGCTGGGGATCGACGAGTCGCTCGACGCGTTCGCGGTGCACGGGATCGGCGGCATCGTCGGCTCGCTGTGCGTGGTGCTCATCGGCTTCGAGGGCGCACCGGCCGGCATCCGCGGCATCCTCCTCGGCGGCAGCTGGGACATCGTCTGGCGCGAGGTCGTGGGCATCGTCGTCGTGTCGGGCTACGCGTTCGTCGCGACGTACGTCATCGCGCGCGTGCTCGACCGGGTGATGGGCCTGCGGGCGCCGGAGGAGCACGAGCTCGAGGGCATGGACCTCACGCAGCACGCCGAGTCGGCGTACGACCTCGAGAGGACCTGACGTGAAGCTCGTGACCGCCGTCGTCCAGCCGCACCGGCTCGACGACGTCAAGGAGGCGCTGACCGGGCTCGGCATGGCGGGGCTCACCGTCACGGAGGTGTCGGGCCATGGTGCGCAGAAGGGCCACGCGGAGGTGTACCGCGGCGCGGAGTACCGGGTGGAGTTCCGGCCGAAGGTGCGGGTCGACGTGGTGGTCTCCGACGCCGACCTGGAGGCCGTGCTCGACGCGGTGACCGAGGCCGCCCGCACCGGCCGGATCGGCGACGGGAAGATCTGGGCGACCGACCTCGTGGAGGTCGTCCGGGTGCGGACGGGGGAGCGCGGTGAGTCGGCAGTCTGACGGCCGGCGCGCCCGTCGGGCGTGAGGAGCGCGGCGTCGCCCGGGGGTCGACGCCGTGCTCCCCTCGTCGCCTGCGGCGCCCAGGGTCGGGTACCTTGGGCGTCACCGGCCGATGTAGCTCAATGGCAGAGCGCTTGCTTCCCAAGCAAGACACGCGGGTTCGATTCCCGTCATCGGCTCCGAGCGCAGCGAGGAGTCGCTGACGGGAATCGAGTCGGGCCCCCTGCGCGGCGAAGCCGCCGGACTTGGGATCCCGTCATCGGCTCCATCGCGCCGAAGGCGCTCTGTTGCCGATGCGTCATCGAGTCGGGCCCCCTGTGCGGCGAAGCCGCCGGACTTGGGATCCCGTCATCGGCTCCATCGCGAGGCGTGGCCACCTGTCGGTCGGCTCGGCGCCGTCACCCCCACGGAAACCGGCTCCCCCCCAGGCAAGATTCCCGTGGTTGGTGCCGGTTTGCGTGGGGCCCCACGCAAACCGGCGCGCGCCGAGAGGCGCGATCAGCCGTCGGACTCGCGCTCGAGGAGCGCGAGGAACTCGTCGGCCATCGCGAGCTGGCGCTCGAGCTTCTCCCGTCGGGCGACGGCATCGGCGCGGACCTGGGCCAGGTGGGCGCGCGCGTCGTCCGGTGATCCCGTGCCCCGCAGGGCCTCGAGGTCGGCCATCACGGCCTTCATCTCCTCGATCGAGAAGCCGAGGGGCTTCATCCGGCGGATGACGAGGATCTTCTCGACGTCGTCCTCGGTGTACAGCCGGAAGCCGCCCTCGGTGCGGCCCGACGGGTGCAGGAGGCCGACCTCCTCCCAGTGGCGCAGGCTGCGCAGCGACAGCTCGGTCCGTGCGGCGACCTCGCCGATCTGCATGAACGCCGACGCGTCACCGCTGCCGTCCGTCATCCGTGACCATCCTCACCGCTCGCGACGTCGAACCCTACCCTCACGTGAGGGTAGGGTTCAGTGCAGACCTTCGACGGCACGAGCCGTCCCGCCCATGGTGCCGCACGCCGCGCCCGGGCCCTCCCCACCACCTCCCCGACCAGGCGCCGACCGTCGCGCGCCCAGGAGCCCCATGTCGTCCACCGCCGTCCCGGTCCACGAGCCGACCACCGTCCGCGCCGCCCTGCGCAGCCCCCGGGTCCTGCGCACCGAGGTACTCGCCGGGCTCGTGGTCGCGCTCGCGCTGATCCCGGAGGCGATCTCGTTCTCGATCATCGCCGGCGTCGACCCCCGCGTCGGGCTGTTCGCGTCGTTCACGATGGCCGTCGCGATCTCCTTCCTCGGGGGCCGTCCCGCGATGATCTCCGCCGCCACCGGCGCGATCGCCCTCGTCATCGCGCCGGTGATGCGGGAGCACGGCTACGACTACCTGATCGCCACCGTGCTCCTGGGCGGCGCGATCCAGGTGGTGCTGGCGCTCGTCGGCGTCGCCCGGCTCATGCGGTTCGTCCCGCGATCGGTCATGGTCGGGTTCGTCAACGCCCTTGCCATCCTCATCTTCCAAGCCCAGCTGACGCACCTCGTCGACGTGCCGTGGCTCGTCTACCCGATGGTGGCGGTCGGCATCGCCGTCATCGTCGGCTTCCCGCGCGTCAACGCCGTGGTCCCGGCACCGCTGGTCGCGATCGTCGCGCTCACCGGCTTCACCCTGCTCGCGTCGATCACCGTGCCCGACGTCGGCGACCAGGGCACCCTGCCCGACAGCCTGCCGTCGTGGTTCCTCCCCGACGTCCCCCTGACGCTCGACACCCTCCGCATCATCGCGCCCTACGCCCTCGCGATGGCCGTCGTGGGTCTGCTCGAGTCGCTGCTCACCGCCAAGCTCGTCGACGACATCACCGACACCCCCTCCGACAAGACGCGCGAGGCGGTCGGCCAGGGAGCCGCCAACGTCATCACCGGCTTCTTCGGGGGTATGGGCGGCTGCGCCATGATCGGCCAGACGATGATCAACGTGAAGGTCTCGGGTGCGCGCACGCGGATCTCCACGTTCCTCGCGGGAGTGTTCCTGCTCGTGCTGGTCGTCGGGTTCGGCGACGTCGTCGCCCTCATCCCCATGGCCGCGCTCGTCGCCGTCATGATGATGGTGTCGGTCGGCACCTTCGACTGGCACTCCGTGCGTCCGGCCACGTTGCGACGCATGCCCCGCAGCGAGACGGCGGTCATGCTCGTCACCGTGCTCGGCACCGTGCTCACCCACAACCTGGCGATCGGCGTCGTCGTGGGCGTCCTGGCGGCCATGACGCTCTTCGCCCGCCGCGTCGCGCACCTGACCGACGTCGAGCGCACCGTCTCCAGCGACGCCGACGGGACCACGACCGCCACCTACCGTGTCACCGGGCAGCTGTTCTTCGCCTCGAGCAACGAGCTGTACACGCGGTTCGACTACGCCGACGACCCGGCGCGCGTCGTCGTCGACCTCTCGGACGCGCGGGTCTGGGACGCCTCGACGGTGGCCGCGCTCGACGCGATCACGACGAAGTACGCCCGGCGTGGCTCGAACGTCGACATCGTCGGGCTCGACCCGGCGAGCGCGGAGCGGCACGAGCGCCTGACCGGTCGGCTCGGTGGCCACTGAGCGTCAGAGCCGTACGTCACGCCCGTCGACTCCGTCGAGCAGTCGCGCGACGCGCCCCAGCGCCCCCGGGACGACGGAGTAGAAGGCCCACGTCCCGCGCTGCTCCCGGGAGAGGAGCCCCGCCTCCACCAGCACCTTGAGGTGGTGGGAGACGGTCGCCTGGCTGAGCCCGACCGGGCCGGTGATGTCGCAGACGCAGGCCTCGCCGCCCTGGTGCGCGGCCACGAGCGACAGCAGCCGCACGCGGTTGGGGTCGGCGAGCGCCTTGAAGGTGCGGGCCAGCTCGACCGCCTCCTCGCGCTCGAGCGGCGTCGACGCCAGCGTCCCGCCACAGGCCGAGGCCGTGGTCGGAAGCGGCGAGGAGGTCACCCGGCGAGTATGCCCCAGGACCCGCTACGCTCCCTCCATCGATGTCCGTCGATCTATCTGTCTCGACGAAGGAGCGGCCGTGCAGCAGCGCCTCGGCACCACGTCGTCCAGCCCGGCACCCCCGGTGGAGCGGCTGTCGCGGCTCGACCGGCTGCTGCCCGTCTGGATCGTGCTGGCCATGGCGCTCGGGCTGCTCCTCGGCCGCACCGTCGAGGGGCTCGACTCCGCGCTCGAGGCGGTGTCGGTGGGCTCCGTGTCGCTGCCGATCGCGGTCGGGCTGCTCGTGATGATGTACCCGGTGCTCGCGAAGGTCCGCTACGACGAGACGTCGCGGGTCACCGGCGACCGGCGGCTCCTCGCCGCCTCGCTCGTCCTGAACTGGGTCGTCGGACCGGCCCTCATGTTCGCGCTCGCGTGGCTGTTCCTGCCCGACCTGCCGGAGCTGCGCACCGGGCTCGTGATCGTCGGCCTCGCGCGCTGCATCGCGATGGTGCTCATCTGGAACGACCTCGCCTGCGGCGACCGCGAGGCGGCCGCCGTGCTCGTCGCCGTCAACTCCGTCTTCCAGGTCGTCGCGTTCGGGGCGCTCGGCTGGTTCTACCTGCAGGTGCTGCCGGGCTGGCTCGGGCTCGAGACCACGTCGGCGGAGTTCTCGTTCACGGCGATCACCCTCAGCGTCGTGGTGTTCCTCGGCGTCCCGCTCCTCGCGGGCTGGGCCACCCGGACCCTCGGCGAGCGGGCGCGAGGTCGTGACTGGTACGAGTCGAGGTTCCTCCCGCGGCTCGGCCCCTGGGCGCTCTACGGCCTCCTGTTCACGATCGTCGTGCTGTTCGCGCTGCAGGGCGACGCGATCGCGAGCCGGCCGCTCGACGTCGCACGCGTCGCGCTGCCGCTGCTCGTCTACTTCGCCCTGACGTTCGCGCTCGGGATGCTGCTCGGACGCGCGCTGCGCCTCGGGTACGCCAAGAGCACGACGGTCGCCTTCACCGCCGCGGGCAACAACTTCGAGCTCGCCATCGCAGTCGCCGTGGGCACGTTCGGGGTGACCTCAGGCCAGGCGCTCGCCGGCGTCGTCGGCCCGCTCGTCGAGGTCCCCGTCCTGGTGGGTCTCGTCCACGTCGCGCTCTGGGCGCGTCGCTTCTACCCCTCCGAGGAGTCCCCCCGATGAGCCGTGCCCGTCCCACCGTCCTGTTCGTCTGCGTGCACAACGCCGGACGCTCCCAGATGGCCGCCGGCTTCCTGCGCGAGCTCGGCGGCGACGACGTGGAGGTGCTGTCGGCCGGTTCCGCACCCGCCGACCAGGTGAACCCCGTGGCCGTCGAGGCCATGGCCGAGCTCGGTGTCGACATCGCCGGCCAGCAGCCGAAGGTCCTCACCGACGACGCCGTCGTCGCGGCCGACGTCGTCGTGACCATGGGGTGCGGCGACGAGTGCCCCTTCTACGTCGGCAGGCGGTACGAGGACTGGGTGCTCGACGACCCCGCGGGCCAGGGCATCGACGCCGTGAGGCCGATCCGCGACGAGATCCGCACCCGTGTCGAGGAGCTCCTCGCCTCGCTGCGCTGAGCGGGCCGCAGGGATGCGCCCGACCCCCGGCGCTGCCAGGGTGAGGGGATGAGTACCCCCGACGTCGCCGTGATCGGCGGATCCGGCTTCTACACGTTCCTGGAGGACCCCGAGCAGGTCGACGTGGACACGCCCTACGGCCCGCCGTCGGCGCCCGTCTCGATCGGCCAGGTCGGGGACCGCACGGTCGCGTTCCTGCCGCGGCACGGCGCCGACCACCGCTATCCCGCACACCGGGTGCCGTACCGCGCGAACCTGTGGGCGCTGCGCTCGCTCGGCGTCCGTCAGGTGCTGGCACCGTGCGCCGTCGGCGGGCTGCGGCCCGAGCTCGGTCCCGGCAGCTTCGTCGTCCCCGACCAGCTCGTCGACCGCACGAGCGGGCGCATGCAGACCTACTACGACACCGGCGCCGTGCACGTCTCGTTCGCCGACCCCTACTGCGAGCGTCTGCGCAGCCACCTCCTCGACGGCCTCGCCGACCAGCAGCCCACCGACGGCGGCGCCATGGTCGTCATCGAGGGTCCGCGCTTCTCCACGCGCGCCGAGTCGCGCTGGTACGCCGACCAGGGCTGGGCGGTGGTGAACATGACCGGGCACCCCGAGGCGGTCCTGGCCCGGGAGCTGGCCCTCTGCTACGCCACCGTCGCGCTCGTCACCGACCACGACGCAGGCGTCGACGACGGTGCCGGTGGTCACGGCGAGGCCGTCAGCATGGAGGCCGTCTTCCAGGTGTTCCGCGAGCACACCGACACGCTCAAGTCGACGCTCGCGACGGTCGTCGGCACCCTCGGCGAGCGCGACTGCGCCTGCGGCTCGCCGAGCGCGGGCACGAGGTGGTCCGTCTCGACGCCTACCTGCCGATGGCCCACGGACCGGGCGCTCGCGACACCGCGCCGTCCGACGTGCACCTGCTCGACCTGCGCGACGCCACCGAGGCCCAGCTCGACGCCGTCCTCGACGGGATCGACGTCGTGTGCCACCAGGCCGCGATGGTCGGCAACGGCGTCGACGCGCAGGACCTTCCCGACTACGCGGCGCACAACGACCTCGGCACCGCCCGGCTCCTCGCGGCGATGGCCCGCGTGGGGGTCGACCGGTTGGTGCTCGCGTCGTCGATGGTCGTCTACGGCGACGGCCGCTACGACTGCCCCGAGCACGGCGACGTGCCCCCCGCGGTGCGCCGGGAGGACGACCTGGCGGCCGGCCGCTTCGACCCGCGCTGCCCCGTCTGCGGCGGCGACGTCACGTGGCGCCGGGTCACCGAGGACGCGCCGATCCGTCCGCGCACGTCGTACGCGGCCTCGAAGATCGCCCAGGAGTACTTCGCCGACGCGTGGTGCACGCTGCAGTCGGGCCGCGCGGTGGCCCTGCGATACCACAACGTGTACGGCCCGGGCATGCCCGCGGACACCCCCTACTCGGGCGTGGCGGCGATCTTCCGGTCGGCGCTGGAGCGCGGCGAGGCGCCGCGCGTCTTCGAGGACGGCCGGCAGGTGCGCGACTTCGTGCACGTCGACGACGTCGCGCTCGCGAACGCGCTGGCCGTCGAGACGGTGGCCGGGCACCCCGTGGGCGTCACGCCCTACAACGTCGCGTCGGGGCGGCCGTTCACGATCGGGGACATGGCGCGGGTGCTGTCCCGCGCGGTCGACGGCCCGGAGCCCGTGGTCACGGGCGACGCCCGCGTGTTCGACGTCCGGCACGTCCTCGCCTCGCCCGACAAGGCGGCCGAGGGGCTCGGCTTCCGGGCCGAGATCGCCCCGGAGGACGGCATCGCCCGGCTGGCCACCGACCCCCTCCGGCGTCGCTGACCGTCACGGTCAGGGGAGGGTGGGCGTCACCAGCGGGTGATGAGCAGGGTCTGGGCGAGGAGCGCGACCACGAGCTGCGACGCGAGCAGGGGGCGCTGCCAGCGGTCGGGCAGCAGGGCGGGCACCGCCACGACCCAGATCGTGAACGGCAGCCAGATCCGCTCGACCTCCGCCTTGCTCATGCCCGACAACGTCGCGAGCGCGATCGTGGCGAGGCCGCCCGCCGCGAGCACCGCCAGGGGCACCCGGCGTCGCACGGCGTCGGCGGTGGCGGGGAACGCGGCCCACACGGCGAGGCCCGCCGTGCACGTCCACGCCGCGATGTTCGCCCACACCCAGTAGCCGTAGGAGCGCTCCGACGCGATGCCGTCGTAGTAGCGCTCGCGCAGGACCGGGTACGCCTCCCACCAGTGGAAGCCGAAGGCCGAGAAGACCGCCGTCACCACGAGCGCGCCGCCCAGTGCCCACGGCAGCGCCCGCCAGCCGAGCGCCGGAGCCGACGCGACCTGCCCGCCCGCGCGGGTCGTCCTCGTGGCCAGCCACAGCACCGTGAGCGCGAGGACGCCGAGCAGCACGAGGCCGTAGGAGAGGTAGACGCACCAGCCCAGCAGCAGACCCGCCGCGACGCCCTGCGCCCAGGCCCGCGGACCACGCGACGTCGCCGCGCGGGCCAGCAGGTACAGGCCCCAGGCGGCCACGGCGGCGAAGTACCAGTCGGCGCTGACCCCCGCCCACACCACGAGGGGCGCGAGGGCGAGCCACGGCGCGGCCCGCCGGGCGAGGTCGCGGGTGCCGAGCAGGTCGAGCGTCAGCAGCACGGCGGCCACGGACGTCGCGCCCACCGTCACCACGACCATCGCGATCCAGAACGGGTCCTGGACGCCCAGCCGGTCGAGCAGCACGAACGAGAGGAGCGCGCCCGGCGGGTGCCCGGCCACGTGCGTGTGCCAGTTGTCGGGCGCCGACGACGGGATCCGCTCGACGAACTCCCGCAGCATCGCGGGCACGTCGCGCACGGTCTGCGCGTCGTGCGGGTACTCGCTCGTGCGGCCGTAGACGCGGGCGAACCCGTAGCGACCGTCGCTCAGCCCGAGCGCGCACGTCCAGAGCCATCCCGCGAAGGTCGTCAGCACGACCACGACGCGCCAGGGCAGCTCGAGGCGCAGACGCGGCAGCGCCGACCACAGCAGCACCCCGGCCGCGACCGCCACGAGCAGGAGCGGGTCGAGCCGTGGACCCCACCACGCGTGCAGCGGCGGGAAGTGCACGCGCACGTCCTCGTCGAGCAGCAGCGGCACGACCATGGCCGCGACGACGAGCACGAGTCCGACGAGCGCCGACACGACGGCCGGGCGGGGGCGGGCCTGCATGGCGCCACGCTAGCCCGACCGTGACCGCGCCGCAGGGCCGCTGGTTGACGTGCGGGGTCGTGCCATCGCCCGTAGTTTCGGGGGATGGTCGATGCAGGCGTGACGTGCGACGTGGTGGTGCCGTGTCGCGACGAGGCAGCGGCCCTGCCGCTCGTCCTCGCCGACGTCCCCGCGGGTCTGCGGGTCGTCGTGGTCGACAACGGCTCCACCGACGGCACCGCCGACGTCGCCCGCTCGCTCGGCGCGGTCGTGGTGCACGAGTCCCGCCCGGGGTACGGCGCAGCGGTGCACGCCGGCGTCGAGGCGGCCGAGGCGGAGTACGTGGCCGTGATCGACGGCGACGACTCGATGCGGCTCGCCGACCTCCTGCCGATGCTCGACGCCGTGCGCACCGAGGGCGTCACCATGGCCGTGGGTCGACGTCGGCCGGTCGCCCGGGGCGTCTGGCCCTGGCACGCACGCGCCGGCACGCTCGCCCTCGCCACCTGGATCCGCCGCTCGAGCGGCTTCGGCATCCACGACCTCGCGCCCATGCGGGTCTGTCGTCGCCAGGACCTCCTCGACCTCGACGTGCGCGACCGTCGCTTCGGCTACCCGCTGGAGCTCATGGTCAAGGCGTCCCGCGCGGGCTGGACGGTCCGTGAGGTCGACGTCGACTACCGACCGCGCGCGGCCGGCACGCGGTCGAAGGTGTCGGGGTCGGTCAAGGGCACCGCCCGGGTCGTCCAGGACTTCGCGAAGGTGCTGCGATGACGCCCGCGCCGCTCGAGCCGCCGTCGACCGGCCCGGTGCTGCTCGTCGTCGCCAAGGCCCCCGTGCCCGGGCTCGCCAAGACCCGCCTCGGCCGGGTCGTCGGGCCCGACGCCGCCGCGGACGTGGCCGCCGCCGCCCTGCTCGACACCCTCGACGCCGTGCAGGCCGCCCGTGCGGTCACGGGCTGGCCGGTGGTGGTCGCGATGACCGGCGAGGTCGCCAGCGCCGCCCGGGCGGACGACGTCCGGGCCGCCCTCGAGCGCACCATCGTCGTACCCCAGCGTGGCGACGACTTCGGCGAGCGTCTCGCCCACGCGCACGCCGACGCCGGCGTGCACGGTCGCGGCACGGTGCAGATCGGCATGGACACCCCCCAGGTGGCACCGGACGACCTCGTGGCCGCGGGGAACGCCGTCGTCGAGGGACGGCAGGTGCTCGGACCGGCCGACGACGGCGGCTGGTGGCTCCTCGGCCTGCCCGACCCGCGCCGCGCCGACGCCCTGCGCGGCGTGCCGATGTCGCGCGACGACACCGGCGAGCTGACCCGCGCCGCGCTCGGCGACGTCGAGCTGCTGCGCGCGCTGTGCGACGTCGACGAGTGGCCCGACGCGCAGTCGGTCGCCAGCGACCTCCCGGGGTCGCGGTTCGCCAGAGCGGTCGACCGGTCCACGACGGCAGGAGCAGGGGCATGAGCCTGGACGACGCCACGTTCGACGCGGTCTTCACCTCCGACGACTCGCGCTTCGTCGACGACGCCGGGGTGGAGGAGCACCTGGCGGTGCACCGGTGGGCGGCCGACGCGGACGACGCCGACCACGCCCTGTTCGTCGACCCCTGCTCGGGACCGACGCTCGACCTCGGCTGCGGTCCGGGCCGCCTCGTGCACGCCCTCCTGCTGCGCGGGGTCGACGCTCTGGGTGTCGACACGTCGCGTGCGGCGCTCGGCCTGGCGAAGGCGCGTGGTTCCGTCGTGCTCCGGCGCGACGTGTTCGACCGGCTCCCCGGCGAGGGCCGCTGGCAGCACGCGCTGCTCGCCGACGGCAACATCGGCATCGGCGGGCGTCCGGCGCGGCTGCTGCGGCGGGTCGGCGAGCTCGTCGCGCCCGGGGGCTCGGTGCTCGTCGAGGTGCGCGAGAACGGCGGGATCCTGCAGGAGAGTCGACGGCTGCTGGTCGACGGTCGCCTGGGCGCACCGTTCGAGTGGGCCGTCGTCGGTCTCGACGCGGTCAGCTACCTGGCCGACCGCGCCCACCTCGTCCACACCCGCACGTTGCAGGCGGACGGCCGCTGGGTGGCCGAGCTGCACCGGCCGGTCCGGGGCTGAGGATCGTGCGCCTGCCCCGCGTCGAGGACTTCGAGGCCCGCGCGCGGGGCCCACGGCTCACGGCGCGGGTCGGCACCTGGCTCGGCGTGGCATTCGGCATCTGCTTCCTCACCGGGATGTGGAGCCACCTGCAGTACGACCCGCCGTCCTGGGCCCCGATCGGGCCCCGCCCCGCGTCGCTCTACCGGTGGACGCAAGGTCTGCACGTCGCCACGGGGATCGCCTGCGTGCCGCTGCTGCTGGTGAAGCTGTGGTCGGTCTTCCCGCGGCTGTTCGCGCGACCGCCGGCCGACGTCCGCCGCCTCGCGCTGCACGCCCTCGAGCGCGGCTCCATCGCCGTCCTCGTGGCCTCGGCGCTGTTCCAGCTCGTCAGCGGGCTGCTCAACGTCGTGCAGTGGTACCCGTGGTCGTTCTCGTTCCGCCCGGCGCACGAGGCCGTGGCCTGGATCGCGGTCGGCAGCATCCTCGTGCACGTGGCGGTCAAGCTGCCGGTCGTCCGCCAGGCCTTCGCGCCCGAGACGGAGCCCGACGTCGAGCGCGCCGGTGCTCCCGGACGTCGCGCCGTGCTGGCGACCGCGCTCGGCGCGTCAGCCGTGGCGACCGTGCTCACCGTCGGGCAGAGCGTGCCGTGGCTGCGCCGCGTGTCGGTGCTCGCGGTGCGCGACGGGACGGGCCCGCAGGGGCTGCCGATCAACCGCACGGCCCGCGCCGCCGGCGCCGTCGAGGCCGCCACCGACGCCGAGTTCCGGCTCGAGGTCGTGCACGGCGACCGCAGCGTCACGCTGAGCCGGGCCGAGCTCGCCGCCCTGCCGCAGCGCACGCACCGCCTGCCCATCGCCTGCGTCGAGGGCTGGAGCCGCAGCGCCACCTGGACGGGGGTGGCCGTGCGCGACCTGCTCGCGCTGGTCGGGGCGCCGGCGGCGTCCACGGTCCGCGTCACGTCGATGCAGACCCGTGGCGCGTTCGCGCGCAGCGAGCTGCCCGCCGTGTTCGTCGAGGACCACCGCACGCTGCTCGCGCTCGAGCTCGAGGGCGAGCCGCTCGACCTCGACCACGGCTTCCCGTGCCGCATCATCGCGCCCAACCGGCCCGGCGTGCTGCAGACCAAGTGGGTACGGACGTTGGAGGTCCGCGCATGAGGGCCGCTCGTCTGCTCCTCGCGCTGCCGGGGGTCGCCGCGATCGTGTGGGGCGTCCTCCTGCTGCTCGACCGGCCCGACGGCCTGGTCTCGGTGCTCGTCTGGGCCGGGGGCGCCGTGCTCGTGCACGACCTCGTCCTGGCGCCCCTGACCGTCGTCGTGGGTGTGCTGCTCGGCCGGCTCCTCCCGCCGGCCACCCGCACCCCGTCCCTGCTGCTGCTCGCCGGCTGGGCGCTCGTGACCGTGGCGGTCGCCAACGTGCTGTCGGGGCAGGGCGGCAAGCCCGACAACCCCACCCTGCTGACCGGCGACTACGGCCTCGCGTGGGGCGTCGCGACGCTGGTCGTCGCCCTCGCCGTCGGCGCCCTCGTGGTCGTCGGCGTCCGGCAGGAGCGTCGCCGTACGTCCGCGCCCTCCTGATGGGTTAGGTTGCTGCCGTGCTGCTGAGCGACCGCGACATCCTGGCCGAGATCGACGCCGGACGGGTGAGCCTGGACCCGTTCGAGCGCACCATGATCCAGCCGTCGAGCATCGACGTGCGGCTCGACAAGTTCTTCCGCGTCTTCGACAACCACAAGTACCCGCACATCGACCCCGCGGCCGACCAGTCGGACCTGACGCGCCCGGTCGAGGTGGCCGGCGACGAGACCTTCGTGCTGCACCCCGGCGAGTTCGTCCTGGGGTCCACGTTCGAGCTCGTCACCCTGCCCGACGACGTCGCGGCGCGCCTGGAGGGCAAGTCGTCCCTCGGTCGCCTCGGACTCCTCACGCACTCGACGGCCGGCTTCATCGACCCCGGGTTCTCGGGGCACGTGACGCTGGAGCTGGCCAACGTCGCCACGCTGCCGATCAAGCTCTACCCGGGCATGAAGATCGGCCAGCTCTGCTTCTTCCGGCTGACGTCCGCCGCGGAGCACCCCTACGGCTCCGCCGCGTACGGCTCCCGGTACCAGGGCCAGCGCGGCCCGACGGCGTCGCGGTCGCACGCCAACTTCCACCAGACGAGCATCTAGACCCGAAGCACGAGCCAGCATGTCGCTACCCCTCTCCATCAGTCCCGAGGTCTCCGACGCCCTCGCCGCCGGCCGGCCGGTCGTGGCGCTGGAGTCGACGATCATCTCCCACGGCCTGCCCCGGCCGGACAACCTCGCCGCCGCGCGCCGCTTCGAGCAGCAGCTGCGCGACGCGGGCGTCGTGCCGGCGACCATCGCCGTGCTCGACGGGCAGCTCAAGGCCGGCCTGAGCGACGCCGAGCTCGAGCGGATCGCGTCCGAGGACGTGCCGAAGCTGAGCATGCGCGACCTCCCGGTCGTGCTGGCGCGGGGCGGCAGCGGCGCGACCACGGTCGCGGCCACGTCGTTCATCGCCGACCACGCAGGCGTGCGGGTCTTCGCGACCGGCGGCCTCGGTGGTGTGCACCGTGGTGCGGACACCTCCTTCGACGAGTCCAACGACCTGAAGGCGCTGTCTGAGGTGCCGATCACGGTCGTGTCCGCGGGCGTCAAGTCGGTGCTCGACATCGGCGCCACGTTGGAGCGGCTCGAGACCCTCGGCG
Organism: Aeromicrobium sp. REDSEA-S38_B2; assembly: GCF_001628525.1. Lineage (NCBI taxonomy): Bacteria > Bacillati > Actinomycetota > Actinomycetes > Propionibacteriales > Nocardioidaceae > Aeromicrobium > Aeromicrobium sp. REDSEA-S38_B2. The sequence continues at coordinate 32,735 of NZ_LUNH01000102.1, forward strand.
TGACGGTGCTCGGCTACGGCACCGACGAGTTCCCGAGCTTCTGGCTGCGCTCGTCGGGCGAGACCCTCGACTGGACGGTGCCCGACGGTCCGGCCGTCGCCGGGGTCATGGAGGCACGCGAGCAGCTCGAGCTCTGCACGGCGATCGTGGTGGCGAACCCGCTGCCGTTCGACCAGCAGCTCGACCCCGACCTGCACGACCGCGCCCTGGCCGAGGCCCTGCGCCGCTGCGAGGAGAAGGGCATCGAGGGCAAGGAGGTGACGCCGTTCCTGCTCTCGACGATCGTCGAGCTCACGGAGGGCGACAGCCTCGCCGTCAACCTGCGCATCGTCGAGAACAACATCCGGGTCGCGGCCGAGATCGCCACCGCCTGGGCGGAGCTCTAGCCCGTGACGGTGCTCGTCGTCGGCGACGTGGTCGACGACATCAGCGTGCGACCGCTGACGGAGGTCACGCCTGCGAGCGACACCCCCGCCACCATCCGCATGGCGCCCGGCGGCTCGGCGGCCAACGTCGCGGCGTGGCTGGGAGAGCTGGGCGTGCCCACCCGCTTCGTCGGCCGGGTGGGGGGGCTCTCGCCCGACGACGTCGGAGCCGACGTGTGGGACGGCGTCACCTGGCTGCACCTGACCGGCTACTCGTTCTTCGACGAGGGCACCCGGTCGACCGCACTCGGGCTCGTCGCGCAGGCGCGGGCGCGCGGTGCCGGCGTCAGCGTCGACCCGAGCACGGTCTCCTTCCTGCGCGCGTGCGGCGGCCCGACCTTCCTCGACTGGGTCGACGGGGCCGACCTCGTCTTCCCGAACCTCGACGAGGCGCGGGTGCTCGTCGACTCGCGCGGTCCCCAGATCGACCTCGACCACCTGGCCACCCGCTTCGGCGGTGTCGTGGTGACGCTCGGGTCGATGGGGGCGGCCTTCCTCGGTGACGTCGACGGGGTGGAGCGCCGGGAGCAGGTGACGGCGCCGCGGACCTCCGTGGTCGACACGACCGGCGCGGGCGACGCCTTCGCGGCCGGCTTCCTCGCGTGCTGGCTGCGCCCTGGCCCCCGCGACGTGCGGGGCGCGCTCGAGTCGGGCCGGGCGGTCGCCGAGCGGTGCATCGCCGTGCGCGGCGCGCGTCCCCGCGTCTAGCACCTGGCGACTGATTCCGTAGCCCGATCGAGTCATTTCGGCACCTTCCGCAATGTTTTATCCGCGAGCGGCTTCCGTTCCCGTGATCGGTGCGGTTGTATCGAGGTGGGGCCGTCCAGGGGTGGGCCCCAGAGGGAGGACACCGTGTCGATCGTGCCGACGCCACGACGTGGCGACCGTGCCACCCGTCGTGAGCGCCACGCTCGCCCGGCCGGTGTCCTCGACGGCAGTGTCCACGTCGCCGCCGCGGAGCACCGGGTCTACGTCCTGGCCTACTACCGCTCGCCCGAGGCTGCGCGGGACGCCCGCGGCGGCGTCGTGACCACGTGGGCGGACCACGAGAGCGCGCCCGACCGGGTCACGCTCACGGCGCCGGGTCCCGGCACCTGGTACGTCAGCGTCCTCGAGCGCCACGAGGGTCCCGACGGCTTCACCTTCTCGGCGGGGGCCGAGGCGCTCCCGCTGCTGCCCGCCTGAGCGGCGGGCCTGCGGCTGCCATGCTGGACCCGTGAGTGGATCGGTGGGCTGGCGGCACGACCCGCGTCGACGGGCCGTCCTCGCCGTCGGCGTGCTCGTCGCGCTCCTGGCCGGGCTGATGGGCTGGATCGTCGTGGCCCCGGAGAGCACCGGCGTGACGTTCCCGGACGGTCGGGTGGCGTCGGAGGGCGAGACCCGCACCCTGCCGGGCGGTGGGTCGTACGCCTTCCTGCAGACGCAGGCGGACGGCGAGACCCCGGTCGCCTACGACCCGTGCACGCCCGTGCGGCTGGTGGTCAACGAGCGGCTCGCGCCCGACGACGCCGACGCGGTGCTCGAGCGGGCCGTCGCCGAGGTGCGCGAGGCGTCGGGGCTCGACGTCAGGGTCGTGGGCCGCACCGACGACCCTCCCCAGACGCACCTCGACGACCCTGAGGACGGCGACGGCTGGCGTCCGGTGCAGGTCAGCTGGACGGACGCCGACGAGGTCGAGGAGCTCGAAGGTCGGGTGGCCGGCCTCGGCGGCAGCACGTGGATCGAGCGCGACGGGGTGCGGCGGTACGTGACCGGCGAGGTCATGCTCGACACGCCCGACCTCGTCGACGGCGGCAGCGGCGGCGAGGTCGCGACCGGCGTGCTCATGCACGAGCTCGCCCACGTGCTGGGGCTCGACCACGTCGACGACCTCGGGGAGCTCATGCACCCGAGCAGCCCCCGATCCTCCTGGGGCCCGGGCGACCGCGCCGGCCTCGCCGCCCTGGGCGACGCCCCCTGCGCCACCTGACCACCCGCCCCCTCGCGCCCCATCCCCGCTGAGCGTGACGTTCGCGGGGTCGGACCGGCGTTTCTGGCCCGCGAACGTCACGCTCAGGGGGAGCATCGAGCCATGACGAGTCCGATCCAGGTCGCCGACGGCGTGCACCTCGCCACCGGGACCGACGTCAACTGGCTGCTCCTGCAGGACGGTGACGCGCTGACGGTCATCGACACCGGCTACCCCGGCGACGCCGACCGGCTCGACGCGTCGGTGCGGGCGCTCGGCCGCGAGCCTGGCGACGTCGCCGCCGTGCTCGTGACCCACGCCCACGTCGACCACGTCGGCAGCATCGAGCGGTGGTGGCAGGAGCATGGCGTGCCGGTGCTGGTGCACGAGGACGAGCTGGCGAACGTGCGCGGGGAGCGGCACGAGTCGGCCACCCCGCTCGACGTCGCCCGCCGGGCCTGGCGACCCCGCACGGCGCTGTGGGCCGCGCGCATCACCCGGGCAGGCGGCACGGCGCACGTGACCGCCCCGCACGCGCAGACGTGGACGGGCGAGGGTCCGCTCGACCTGCCCGGCCGGCCCGTCCCCGTCCACACCCCGGGCCACACGAGCGGGCACACGGCGTTCCTGCTGGCTGACGCCGGCGTGCTCGTGACGGGCGACGCGATCGTGACCGCCCACGCCACCACGTCGCGTCGAGGTCCGCAGCAGCTGCCCGGCTTCTTCGCCACCGACCCCACGCTCGCCGCCCGCTCCCTCGAGCGGTTCCGCGACCTCGACGTCGACACGATCGCGCCGGGCCACGGACCGGTGTGGCAGGGGCGCCCCACCGACGCCGTCGACCACGCCCTCGCGCCCCAGCGGTAGCCGAGACGACGAGAGGGCGCCCGCGCTGTGCGGGCGCCCTCTCGGCTCAGGTGACCTCGACCGTCAGGCCTTCGGCTCCTCGTCGTCCTTCGCCAGCTCCGTGGCCGCCTCCGTGACGCCCCGGCCCGACGGGTTCGCGTCGCTCAGCGGCGCCACGTCGTCGGACTCGGGATCAGGGTTGCCGTCGACGCCGGCCGCGTCGGCCTCCTCCTCACGGGCGTCGCCGTCGACGGGCTCGTCCTCGGCGGGGGCGGGGGTGTCGGCCTCGGCGGGCGACTCCTCGCCGCCCTCGGGAACCGACTCGACCTCGGGGTCGACGGCGTCGCCCGGCTCGGGCTCCGGGTCCGGCGTCGGGGCGCCGGCCTCGTCGGACGTGGCCTTGGCCTCGACGGCCCCGGCCGCGTCGGCCTCCTCCTCGCGGGCGTCGCCGTCGACCGGCTCGTCCTCGGCGGGGGCGGGGGTGTCGGACTCGGCGGGCGACTCC